>CAYPKW010000006.1:57818-77147 GCA_964411425.1 uncultured Rhodospirillaceae bacterium | reverse complement strand
CTTCCGCTTCCTCGCCGGCCGCTTCGCCGCCCACGGCCCCTGACCCACGGGGCGAGCGTGCCCCGCCAAACCCGTCCCCTCAACCTCCAGCCCCGACAAATCCACACCACAAAGCGCAAACCGCGCCACCATCCCACGCACCCGCTTGCCGGAACCCTCCACAGCGCGCCAAAATCAGCTATCCTGGTGAATAGATCGGGCTAGCCGGGTCCCGGTGCCAACGGCGAACAACCCGAGAGCGACCACCGAAAGCGCTATATTGCGATACGGTGTTGGGCTGAGTCGCACCACCGAATACGCACACGCACCAATGAGTATGAAACCGGCCGCAACTGCGACGTAGTGTGTGATGCCTACACTTTCCATCCGTCCATTCCTCCTCCATCATGCCCGGCGCCTATCGGCTCGCGGCGCCTGTAGCGCGCCATGTACAACACAAGTCGCAAAATCGAGGTTGTGCGACACGACCGAACGGCTCTACGGTGAACCCGACATGAGACGCCTCGAATATCAGGCACACATTGGATGTTCCGTGCACACCGAACGCCGCGTGCGCATATCGTAGCCACGAGGGACGACCACGAACAAGCAAAAACAACTCGAACTGATTCAGCGCAGAAACCCCCGTACTTGCGTTACCCCCTGAAGGGGTCGAAGTCCCCAGCGTCGGCAGATGGCCGCGGGGAGAGAAGACTCAAAGTTCGGGCGTGTAGCGCGCAACAAGAAGGCGCGTTAGCTGCTCGCCACGCAGGGAGAGCATGTTGACTGCCTCCTGACTCATCGGCGAAAAATCTGTGGGATAGGTAATTACCGCATCTCTAGGAACGAGATCGGGCGGCCGGAACGGCAACCGATCGTCCTGTTGACCGAGATAGGGCATGACAAAGCCAGCCAGTTCACCGCTTTCAACGTATTTGTGGATGCGGTCGTAAGTGCTCGTTTGGACGCGCCTGTGGGTTGTTTCAAATGATTCTTGCATGCGCGTACGCCACCAGTACGGCCTGTTTGTTCCTGCCGGCTGGCCGCGGCCTGCATCGCAGCAGATGATGTAATCGACGTGGAAAACGTTCGTGCTGATGTCGGCTGACCGGCCGGGTTCCAGGCAGGTGACGCCTAGATTGTCGTAAACGCCACCGTCGGTGAGAATGACGCGTGCGGTGCGGGTTGCGCCCTTACGCTCAAATGTCAGCCTCTCATCCAGGGCGGGGAGAAGAAGCGGATAGGCCGCAGAAGCAGCAACGGCCTTGGCTACCGCAAGGTCGTTATTCGATACGCGCCCAAAGCGCCAAGACCCGGAAGATTTTGAACCGAAGCGGAATGCGGTCTGCGTGCGCAGCTCGGTCGCGTTGATGACGATATCAAGGCCTGGGCGCGCGACCTGTGGCATGGTAGCCCCGCCAAAGATGTACTTTTCGAGTGCCTGCTCGAAGGCGACTGGCCGGCTGGAGTAGCGCCGGATCGGGGCATGTAACCACTCCTTATCAGTGGGCAGGTTGAGGCCCGCGATATTGGCAAGGCTGATAAGGGTCCGGGCAAAATCGCAGGCAAGCGCAGTTGCTCCGGCCGTGGCCATCGTTAGGAGTGACTTCGGCAGTGTGGCAGACAGGACCGCGTGGCGCGCGATGCGCCAGACCAGACCCGATCGCAGGAGAGCTACGACGCGGGTGTCAAACTTGTCAAAACTATCGCTGCTGTAAGCATACATCGCCGCTATGACAGAGCCGCCCGAAACAGAGGAAATCACGCGCGTCTTGGGCAGAATTCCGCGGTCGTTGAGTGCCCTCAGACAACCGAGATGAAAAGCGATGGCCCGCGACCCGCCGCCGGAAAGTGCAAGGCCTATGCTGGGTCCATTGTCACTGGGCATCGGGTTCCGCCCCACGGCGGCGCCGGATGACAACGAAGTCATGGCGGGTGAATACGTACGCCCCCATCGGGGGAGTGGTCGCCAAATCGCCGACAATGAGCATGAGCGTATGGCGGGGATTGTGGTCTGCGGCGGTAAGCAGGCTAAACATGGCGCCGAGGTCAGTGGTGCTCGGGATCGGTTTGGAGGCCGGATGGGTATGCCACATGCCGATGAAGCTCACAGAGTCTTTCGTGCGGGCCTTGCGCTCGGCATTATCGGCGAGCGTACCTTCAACGCCGCAGACAAATCCTTCCGCGGAGGCCTCACTGTCCGGCGGCGGCCCTGAAACCTCTGTAATCCAGACGATCTTTGCCGGTTCGTTGAATTCACCAAAAAGCAAACCGCCGGTTTCGATGCCGCTGCCGTTGACGCGGTTATTCCGGCCGATCCAGGCCCGGATCTCCCGCAGCGCGAAAGGTCCAATGCGAACCTGATAGCCGTGATGCGGATCGTGCGCAATATGGTCGGGACGCCAGACGAAACTGGCGCGCGCCGAAGATCTGTTCTTCTGTGCTATGTGCGGTAGCTCGACAATGTCGGCAGAAGCGCAATCCGCCTTTAAGCCAGCCAAGCGAAGGGCGGCGATATTGAGCATGGAGCCGGCCAAGGCTGCGATGTCCGCCGCGGAGCCCACGAAGGTCGGGCTGGAACAGCCGGGCTCGGGCTCGAAGAACTGGCGAGTGCCCGGATCGGGCCAGAATTCCTTGCGAAAAGCAATGTAAGTGGACCTATTGCAGGTCTCGATCTTGGCACGGCGCTCTATGTCAAAAGTACCTCCCGTGAATCCCGGTTGTGAAACCGTGACCAGGCCGCGTTCGGCACGGTGGCCGATGGCCATTGAGACGAGCGGAACGCTCGCCCTTCCCCGGACGGATTCCAGCTTGAGCGCGACGGTGCGTGAGGCGGTAGCGTCGATTACGAGTTCGGCTTCGCCGGTCCACGGGCCGGCGTCCAGCGTCGTTCCCTGAAGATCGGTGGTGTTGGTCGTGACCTGGAGATCGGGGTTGATCCGTTTCAGGCGGTCGGCAAGGGCGGTTGCCTTCCAGCGCGTTATGTCGGCGTCATCGAATAACTGGCGCGCAAGGATGCCCGGCGAAACCAAGGAGTGATCCTGTAAGGCGATTCTGGCAACACCGGCACGAGTGAGGAATTCTGCGGCATGGCTGCCAAGCGCGCCGCAACCCCACAGGCTCACAGATTTGCCTCGAAACCAGGAGAGCGGTGAGTCATGATCGCGGCGCATCGTGACGGCAGGACGCTGCTCGCGAACCGTGCACCACTGGACGTTGGCCGTTTCGGCCCAACCCAGCATGATGACCTCAACCTGCTCGTTTATTTCAGGAAATTCAGTCACCATGAGGCGAAAGCCCTTGGTGGCAAGTTCGTCCAGGCACCAGACTTCGAGATGCTGTTCCAGCCGTTCTGCGCCCGCAATGCCGCGCATCGGAGCGCCAACGACAAGAAAGAGCGGTCTGCCCTCGGCGGTCGTTAGGGCGGCGAGTTTAAGTGCGACGAAGAGCGAGCGCTGCGAAATGCCATGCTTTGTCAGTTCGGAGACAAGGGCGCGGACAGTGCTTGGGTATTCGAACGGCAAGGGCTCATGCAGCAATAGAGCCGCTGCGGTCTCGCCCACGGGAGGTATCTGTTCAAGCGGAACCCAGCCGGTAATGTGAACGCGGTTTTCCGATTTTCGGTCAAGGATCGCAAAGCCGAACCAGGGCGCTGCTTCGACGGGCGGTGTGTCGGTTTGGGGAATGACGTACTGGTCGCTCGATGCATAGACGGCAGGCGGATGCAACGGTTCGCCGAATGGGTCAAGTTGATTAAGGGCGCCCTGGCGGAGCCAGTCGTCTAGTCGCTCGATTGCACCGTACATGCCATCACTGGCAATCCATTCGGTCTCGGTCGATCGATACAGACACAGATAACGTGACCACTGAACGTGCGGAAAACCGGCAAACCGCTTGTGCGTAGTCCAGAAGGCGGGGCGCCGAAACGGGAAGTCGGGCGGAATCTTAAGCTCGATGCGCTCTCTTTGCCTCAGCGGCAGGCCGCCTGCGGCTTTGGGCATAGCTGCGCAGTTTACGGATACCTGAACGATCAGGCACTCGCCTCGTCGTTGAGGTCGCGTTATTGAGACGATTTCAAATGCGCATGGGCCGAAATGTTGGATTTCCCGGAGCTGAAGCAGAGCGCATTGTTGACCGTCTGAAAGGCTCACTTCACGCCAAAACCAACCTTTTCCTGTGGCGGCCGGTCCGTGCCCCTGGCGAGGGCGATGGCAGTAGCCAGATCGGACGCGATATCGGCCCCGGCCGCTGGCCCGGAATACTTAATGCCGTGGTCGGTGTTGTCAAAGACGATCGGCAAAGGAGCGGTTTTTGAGCCATGTTCCTGGGTGCATATGAACTTGTCATGCACGATTTCTTCGTACCGCGCTTTCGCCTTGGCGTGGGGCGGGTTGTCGCCCGGTTGGTTGCTTGCGGGGATCGGCTCCGAGCTAGCGACGATATAGCCGGATGAGAGCTGCGCCGCCTCCAGGTCATCAAGTATGTCCTGCTTGAGGGTTTCCTCGTCGGCGCCCTCGTCGCGATTGTACATCACGGACTTGGAGCAGTGGTGGGGGGCGAGGAAAACGTTCCATTGGAGGGCTGCCTCGTTCCCGGCCTCTTTCGATGTGTCGAATATCCTGCGGATAGTCGGATAGCTAAGATCGCCGAATAAGAGCGCCTTGCTGACGGATTCCCCGGAAATCAGGTTCACCTGCATCGCAAGGCTGGTTTCGTTGCGCTCGCCGGCCGAATCGTCCTTAAACGGCGCGTGGACGAAGGCCGCAAACTCCTCGGGAATAACGGCACGATCGATTTCGAAGATCCAGGTGCCCGGTATCGTGAGATACTCGGACGGGAAACCCTGAAATTCAGGGTCATTAAGTAGGTCGTCAAAGCCAACCAACCGGACACGGTCACCTGATTCGACCTGGCCGTTGTGCTTGATCATGAGCGCGGTGCGCCGAATGGCTTCTTCCTTGAATGCCAGCGCGTCGTCGCCGAGGTCCTTTTTGTACTCCCGGAAAATCCGCGGCGTGAACCATAGTTCGCCGATCACAACCTTCTTCATAAGGTCGGAAAAGCCCTGAATATGGTCGGTGTCGGGGTGGGTCAGCGCAAAGGCCGCGAGGTATGGGTTGCCCCCGCGTCGCGGCAGGCCTTTGGCAAGAACATCGACGATGGGCATATGAGTGTCATCTTCGTCGTTGGCGGACTCAAGGTGCCGGATATCGAGCTGTAGTACTATGTCGTCATTGACAACGACTGTCGTGGCGTCGCCTGTACCAACCGGCCAGAATACAAAGCGTCTTCCAGAGAGGAGACTTGCCACATGACCCTCCACATCAGGCCGGACACATCAGAAACTGATGCCAATATGGTCGCGGCCTTGCCCCGATTCAACCCTGATTTTTAAATGTTTCGTAGGTCGCGTCGCGCGGGTGGTGGAAATTGGAGGGTGGCGTAATCTCCTGATGTTTCAACACATGACCGGCAGTTCGGTGTGTCTACCTCCACCCTCTACCGCAACGTCGGCGCGGTGGCGGTCGAGAGATAGGTTCCTTCGCAGCAGTCGCCCTTGCCCTCCCCGGTGTCCGCCGGCATCGCAATGTGCGGTGTCGGCGCCGCGCCAGAGGAGGTACCAATGAACCACGGCGACACGCCGCACCCGAGTCGTTCAGCACAGATCGCCGCACTCAATGACCGGTTGCGCAAAACCGGAGAGGGTGGACGGATCGTGATCACGGCCGGCGTCGATGCTCTTGGTGCAGAGCTTGTCGGTCGGGCACTGGCCACCATGCGAGCGGGATCGGCCTTTCCGCAAGAAGATGACCCCTACGGCGAGCACGACTTCGGCGTGGTGTGCGTCGATCGGCATATCCTCTTCTGGAAGATCGACTACTACGACCCATCGCTCACCGGGCACTCAGGTGACCCGACCGATCCGACAGTCACCGTTCGGGTGCTCACGGTTATGCTCCCCGAGGAGTATCGACCCCTACCCCACCATCCTTTTCGTAGCGCCGCCATCCGCGCCAGCGCACTCACCAATTTCTCTCTTACGTATGCGGCCCGAGGAATCGAGCACCATTGAAATGAATGAGGTGGCTCGGACTATTCGCAATCCACACCTCAGTTTCCCAGGAGATCGCCTCAATGTATTTGGTGAACGTTCGGCGATCTGGAAAGGCACTAACGAATACCAACCCCGCTTGGCTGGCTTTGAACAGCTTTAGCAGTTCTTCATGGCGCTTCGCATCGACTGGTCCGTGCGATGTAACTGCCTCAGCAAGAATCAACCAATTTTTCTCCGGGTAGTAGATGATGGCATCGGGCATCTTGCCGTGTTTGTCAATCTGGACGCCAAGACCTGAGAGGAGTGTTTCGTCAAAATACCCCCACTTCTCACCTGTACCACCTGCATATACAAGCCTCCCGCCTGGCACGAAGCGTGGTCCGAACTGTTCCCAGATGGCTCGGATCAGTTCGCTGTGAGGTCCGGGACTCAGGGAAACTTGCTTGCCCTTTGCAAGTGTGACTGGAACCATTGCCATTTCCCGATGCTTTGCATACTTGGCCGCGAGTGTCTTACGAACAGCGGAAAACTTGGCAAGGAGGCCAACGTAGCTGCCCGTGCCGAAAGTTTGAAGCACAGCTAGGCACGCCGGCTCGATCTGGTAGACTGCCAGCGGGCTGTTGACCGCCCGCTTGGGATCATCGGGGTTGTAGAGTGCTATTCCAGCCTGCACGAACTGGTGGATAGTCTGCCTGCGAATGGTCTCCCGAGTGTTCGGTGCGTATTTCTTATCAAAATGGCTTCGCGCCCACTCCATGATGGGGGTGATTCCCATCAGCGGTGCTGTCGCGTCTTTCCACTCCTTCTCGGCAGAAAGATCGAGCAGGGCCAGCATACAGAGCGCCGATCGCTCATTGCGCTGTGCCCTTGGCATACCAAGGTCTGCCAGCACTGTCAGCGCTTCCTGAATTCGCTGATTCTTGTTAGTCGCCATTGTAGGAATCGATGAAATCGTCGATCTTCTCCTGCGTTAGCCTGCGCTGGCGGCGCGCCCACCTGCCGAAGCAGGCGAGCGCCGCTCGGGTTGGAAAGCGCATTGCTCGAAGGTCGGTTGCGTTGACCTGCGTGTGACCGCTGAACGTTCGAAACTGCTGATCGACGACCGTCGAGTTCAGAAAGAGAGCTACCCCATACGCCTCGATCGCATCGAGGCCGTGTTTGTTGCGGTGAATGACATTAAGGTGATTTTCGAAGCCGTAAAGCCCTTGCGGCAGCTTCCTCGGATCAACAACGTACGCGACTACGCGGCGTCGTTCTTCCTTCGATGAGAACCGCTTCGTGACGACGTACCAGCCCGGGGGCAGGAGCCATCTGCGGGTCTCCGGCGTAACTGCGATAGCATTCGGCTTCTTGTGATCCCTCGGCCACCGAAAATTTCCTCCGGAAAAGTGGTGTGTATAGAGCAGTGGCGCCGAACCGTCCTGAGGTTCACTGAGCCAATGTTGCCTGAGACGAAAATCAACGACAGGGCCGGTTGCAACGTCGAGGCCTAGCTCTTCGAGGCTGTTGACGAATAGACCTGCTTTGCCATTCACCTCAATAGTAGGAATGTGGATGAATCGCTCCACGTCGAGCGGTTTGACGATGCACGCGAATGGTAGTCGCCGCTCGGTATAATCAGAGAACGTCGAGTCGTGGGAGGTTGAAATAGTCACGGGTCCCTGCTTTTCACCGCGCACGAGATGGACGATAATGTTTTCCTGCAGTACCGCATCATCCTGAAAGGCGTACTTTCGGCTTTCGAATACATGGATGTGTCCAATTGCAACCCGGTCCAATAGCCACTTCCGAAACGACCTAAAATATGTGCCGTTGCAAAAACTACGAGGGACAATAGCCACGGCCTCCCCCCCCTCTGCCATCAGTGCAACGGCAAGCGCGAGGAATGCCGTGTAGAGGTTAACCGTCTCGATCCCAACCCCACGCAGCAGCTTGCGGTACGCAGAAGCGGTTCCAATTTTCGCATACGGCGGGTTGAGAATGGCGTGCGTGTACCGTGTCCGCCCAAACGAGAGAGCGAACACCGCTTCGTTAATGAAGTTACGTTCTATGATTTCCGTCGTGACCGAGCGTCCAACTCTGCTCCCTGCCTTCTTGAGCGCTTCCAGGTGCCTAGCAAGGTAACCGACGAGCACCGGTTCAATCTCGTAGGCATCAACACGAAGGCAGGCGCCTGGCGGAGCTTCCTTGAAGAAACGCGCTGCGAAGGCCTCAGTTAGGGAACCGATACCTGCACCAGGGTCAAGGAGGAAAACTTCCTTCGGCCATCGCTTGAACAGCGTTGCCATGTAGGTAGCTATCGGAGAAGGCGTCATGAACTGGCCGAGAGCTTGCCGGCGGGCCGGGTCCAGTCGCCCGCTGGCAACTCTCCGAACCTGGTCAATCGACTGGGTAGTTGCTGCAGTCATAGGCGTATTATACAGCTAGCGAGACAGTGGGCCACGGCCCGCACCAAGGCACCACCACGCTCAGGTGGGGGCGACCATGTCGTTGTCTCACGAGGAAATGGCCGTGGCAACCTGAGGTGGCTCATACCCCGAGCAGCGCGAAGATCGATGGCCATAATGCGTTAGGAAAGCAGATGCTCTCAAAGAGGGCCGAAGGGAGGCAGCCATGAAGCTCTTGATTCGTCGCAACCAGAAGTCAGGAATGATCAGCAGCAAAGTCACCTTCACGCTTGACGCGCGAGCCGAACTCACGGCCGACGAAGCCGCCCGCGTCAAGAAGTACCGAATGGGCGACACGGTGATCTATGAGAGTGCTGGCGCCGAAAAAATGGCCGCGGTTGGCGCCGTGTGGACGGGGGCCATTGGCTATGCCCTCCGCCGCGTCGCCAAGGCGATGCAGGTCAAGGTCGATGACGTGGTGAACGGCAAGCACTTCGAGTGCAAGGACATCGTGGAGATGCTCGCCGTTGAGGAGCAGGTCAAAGAGGCGTGCCAAATGTTCAAGCGAATGCTTGAGAGTGCCACCCACTTCGAGGGGGAAGAGGTGCTCGAAGTTTAACCTTCGCGCCGGAGCTTGCGCCTCATGGCTAAGGATATTTGGGACTCGATTGTCGCAGGGTGGAAGTGGGGCGCCAACGCTCCATCTATCTTCCCACGAAGCACGGTACGCTCTGGCTTCCGCAATCCCTTTGTCACTGAGAAAGACCGCGAGCGCCGGGAAACCCAAGGGCTCTATCAGGAGGTCAAGCAAGCCTTTGACACCTCGCCGTACGCGAGCGCGGATGCCGCCGAGGAGTTCATGTTCAATATCGTCGTCGAGGCGTGCGACCGCGCCGGCATGACCCCCACGATCCGCTTAGGCGAGGCGCTCTTTCAAGTGGTGCGTGGCCTCCTCGCCGCCGAAGGATCAATCTACGGCTTCACCACGATCAACCCGAACGCCGAACTAACGCTTGAAGAAGGCGTGGCGCTCCGCGAGTTCCTCAATCGCAAGCGCCGCTTCCTCTCTGACGACGTACGCCTTCTCGACATTTGGCGCGAGAAGGTCATCCGCACGTTCCAAGGCATTCTCGGGTACCTGCCGCCACCACTCTTCGGCGACAATGCTGAAGACGGTGAAATGCCAGCTTCGTCATTTTCGGCAACGCTCATCGACCTCTGCGAATCACCGCCCGAGGCGATCGAGCGGACAATCGTCGCCTTCTCTGACGATGACATCATTAACGCCCGACTCTTCGAACGCATCCGCGAGCAGTTCTACCTACATGCACTTGTCGCTTCTGGCATTCCCCCCGAGCGACAGCACGAGACAAATCGCTCTATCATTCTACCAACAGCTACGCGCAAAAAGTCGAACGCAGAGTTAGTCGAAGCCTACCTCTCCGGGACGCCCTTCGCCGGCCTCTTCCAAAGCCGCTTTCCCTTCACGATCCCCTTCCCCGTTCGCTTCGAGCACACCCTCATCATCGGCGGCACCGGCCACGGCAAGACGCAACTCCTCCAACTCCTCATCCACCAGGATATTCTTGCCGCAGCTGATAGTGCTCGCTCGGTCGTGGTCATCGACAGCCAAGGTGATCTTATCCGCACAATCTCCCACCTTGGCTACTTCGACCCGGAGCTTCCCGACAGCATGGCCGACCGGCTCCTCATCATTGACCCGAACGATGTTGAGTACCCAGTGTGTCTCAACATGTTCGACTGGAATAGGGAGCGTCTCCGAACCTACCGGCCGGTCGATCGCGAGAAAATCCTCAACGCCACCGTCGAACTCTACGAGTACCTCTTCGGCGCCCTCCTCGGAGCGGAACTCACCCAACGTCAGGGCCTCATCTTCAAGTACCTCGCCCGCCTCATGATGGAGATACCGAAAGCCACCATCCACACGCTCCGCGAGCTTATGGAGAGCGGCGAGCGATTCCGACCTTACATCGAAAAGCTGCCGCCCACCGCGCGCAGCTTCTTCGAGACCCGGTTCTTCGACCGCGGCTTCAACGAAACCAAGAAGCAGATTCTCACCCGCCTCTGGGGCGTACTGTCGAACGCCGTCTTTGACCGGATGTTCTCCCACCCTAGGAACAAGGTGGATATCTTCGAGGCCACGCGGAGCGGCAAGATCATCCTCATCAACACGGCGAAGGAACTCTTGAAGCAAGACGGCTGCGCCATCTTCGGCCGCTTCTTCATCGCCCTCCTCGCCCAGGCGACAATTCAACGAGCGACCCTCGAAGCCCACGAGCGCACCCCCACCTTCGTCTACATCGACGAGGCCCAAGATTACTTCGATCAGAACATCGAGCACCTCCTTACCCAGGCACGCAAGTACCGCCTCGGCATGGTGCTCGCCCATCAGAACCTCGACCAACTCTCCCCCGCCCTTCGGGCAAGCATCATGGCGAACACGAGCACCAAGCTCGCCGGCGGCGTCTCCGCCAAGGATGCCTCGGCGTTCGCCGCCGAGATGCGCTGCGAGGCGGATTTTGTCCACGACATGCGAAAGGAGCGCAGCGAAACCCGGTTCGCCTGCTTTGTCCGCAACCTCACGCCCCAGGCAATCGAAGTGAGCGTGCCTCTCGGCGCGATCGACCGGCTCGCAACCCTTTCTGACCAATCCTTCGATTCGATCATGGAGGCAAACCGCGCCCGTTACTGCGCCCCGGCATCGCAGATCGACGCGCTTCAGCAGGCGGCCCCCGCACGAGCCGCTCAACCGTCGCCCCGCTCCGCCGCTCCCCCCTCGCCGCCGAGAGCGCCGCAGCCCGAGCAAGCTACGAAACCTATTGCCCCAAGCCCTTCGGCTCCGGCCGAACCGCAGAGCGTCGAGCGATCAGCCGTCCCGCTGCCCGCCTATCTTGGCGGGGCCCCGCCGCGCGCCCCGCAGCCTGCCGCCTTACCGCGCGAGCCGGCCCCTATGGGCCGCGGCGGCAGAAAGCACCAAGAGCTTCAGAGGCTCATCAAGGAAGCGGCCGAGGAGCGAGGCTTCAAGGCGACCATCGAGGAGCAAATCCTCGACAGTGCCGGCCAGGTCGATGTTTCTATCTCGCACGGCCCTCACCGGATCGCCTGCGAAATCTCGGTAACCACCGGCCGCGACCAGGAGCTTCAAAACGTCGAGAAGTGCCTCGCCGCAGGCTTCGACGAGGTCATCGTCGTCGCATCGGCCGAGCGGCAGCTAGCGTCCCTTCGAAAATTCATCGCCCCAGCGCTCGACGAGTCGGCCGTGGAGCGGGTCCGCTTCCTCACCCCTGAGGGGGTTATAGGACGCCTCGATGAATTGGTGGCCACGATGACAGTCACCGAGAAGACGGTCGGTAGCCGGCGGGTACGGGTGACGAAGCGGCTCATGAGCGAAGAGGAGGCCAAGGCGCGCCGCGAAGCTATTGCTGGTGTCATCGCCCGATCGATCATGAAGTCTCGGGAGGAGGACTAGCAAGCGCTTATCGCCTGGCGAGGTGCGGATCACCTCAATGGACAAAGCCTACGGGCGTTGCTCGCGCAGCAGCACGCGCAGGAACGGCAGAACCGGTTGCGTGAGGCGCAGCAGCGGTGCGCCAAATATCGGCACGCCGACTGCAACTTTTACCGGGAAGCCCAAGGTTCGATCGCCGCCATCGAGGGCGCCGAGTGCATGCGCGTGCTCACGGGGCGGCGCGCGCTCGAACTGGAACAGATTGCCGGCCCTGGACAGCAGCAGATACGCCTAGTGCGCCATAGCGCCTTCAGGGACATCCACTCAGTGCTGCGTGCAGGGTACTGCTCGGTCCTAACCAGTGTGACAGGCCTTGGAACAATAATAGCACCCGTTCGACTGGGGATAATGCCTCTTCGCTTCCCGGACCGCGGGCGCACACGAATCAAAGTCGCCCAGGTAGAGCCGATTGGCCGGTTCGGGCATGAAAGAACATCCGGTCGTGTGCACTTCATGGTCCCCGTTCGCTTGGGCGTTCTTGTTTACATAGTATTGCGCCATATCCCAGCCTCCTTGCCAAAGTCAGTCACCTTGAGCCGAAACTGCCTAGCCGGGATTTCCCGGATGTCTCCTCCTAAGCGCCGGAAAGGGTAGCAGAAACGATCATTCACCGCAAACATGACTGCCCAACCCGGATCGGCGGCTGTCGCTGGATCAATCGGCGCGCCCGACACCCTGCCAAAGGTGCATTGGGTGCGAGAAGGCGATGGCAGGGTGTCGGCGCGGGCCGTTGCCGCGGGCTGTCAATCAACCGCAGGACTTCCGCGAACAGCCGCCGTGGAATCGCCACCTCGGCAAGCTGGAACGTGACATACTGACCGTGCCGGATCACTTTGGCGCCAATCTTGCCCAGTGGCTGGACCGTCACTACACTCCGGTACGATACAACTCTATTGTAGGCTGTGGTGGTGCCGTTCCTCATCTTGGCTCTCGTAGGCTTGCTCGCGGCCATCCCCGCTCATGCCGATGATCCCTTACGGGACATAGGGATTGAGCCTGAGCGGGACGTGAGCTATAGCCGCGCAAGGGACTATGGAGGGTGGAGAATGATCGAGCCCTGCATGGACACACGTATGATCGTCTTGAGGAACGAAAGCGAGCCCGCGAAGGTTCGGATCAAGACCAAGGCGAATGGTGACTGTGGCGTATGGATGGGCCGTTGGCATGAACTGTATGTGGGTTACGTCACGACTGATCCCCGCAAGCTCGACATTGACCACTTAGTACCGCTCAAGGAAGCTCACCAGAGCGGCGCCTACCGATGGACTAAGTCTCGGCGGGTCACGTACGCGAACTACTTGGAAGACGAGTGGCATCTAATCGCGGTTGACGCAGGGGCGAATCGGTCAAAGGGCGACAAGGACCCCGGAGAATGGCTCCCGAGCAACGAAACGTTTCTCTGCAACTATCTGACTCGATGGGTCGAAGTGAAGCGGCGTTGGAATCTCAGTATGGATCAGGCCGAGGCCGGCGCCATTTTGAGCGGACTCCGGAAGTGCCAATAGGTTCTTCAGGACCCTCGCCCGATTGGTGGAGTGGGATCATGAGCAAGACCTGGGGTGTCGTCCTAATGGTGGCGGGGCTAGCACTGCCATCAGTCGCGTTATCTCAGGCGCTCACTGACGATCAGGTCCGGCAGACGATGATAGAAGAGTCCATCAGGTCGTATCCGGGGAACTGTCCGTGCCCATATAATCTTGCCAGTAACGGAAGTCGCTGCGGCAAGCGCAGTGCTTGGAGCAAGCCTGGCGGTTTCGATCCGCTCTGTTACCTCGAAGACATCCCCGCTACTATGGTCGATGACTACCGAGTACGGAGCGAGATACCGAAGCCCAGCCAATGACTGGACGCGCTGCTCGCGGAATTGCCCGCCGCCACGCTCGTCGCCGACACCGCCTTCAATAGCGACCACGTCCGCGTCCCGGCTTCAGCGCCAAGCCTGCCCGGCTGCACTCGCCACCAGCGGTCAACGTCCGTGGCTTGGGTCGAGTAGCGGCAGCCACTCCGCCATGCGAGCCTTGAGTGTCCAGGTCTTCTTCTTGAAGACAGCCCACCCGATGTCGGAATGCACAGCGTTATAGATCAGCTTGCGTGTTAGAGGCTTGACTCCCGAAACCGTCATGCCCGCGCGGAGGACCTCGTCGGCGAAGTCCCAATCGCGCTCAACGGCCTTGGCCCGGAAATCAGTCCAGGCCATGTAGAGATAGTCGTGAATGATGCTCGCTTCTAGGTGCGGACCGATCGGTCCGACGATGCTCCAGAAGACCTCGGGCACCGAGGAAAGGTCAGTAAACATGCCGCGCGGCGCGGTCAGTGTCGCTTGGATGGCGCTGCCCTGCTTGGGATGAACCATCATCCGTGCGCGGAAATCGCCAGCGAGTTGCCACAGCGATTCCGGCACCTTCTTGACGTGTACCTGCGCATGACACACGAACTTGAGTTCGTCGAGGTACCCGAAATCGGTGATCCTCTTGATGTCACGGTCTGGGAATGGGTCCGATCCAGGATTCCATGCCACTGCAATTCTCCCTCGGCAATTGACAGCGCCCTAAGTGCGACATTTCGGCCTGCGTGCGATCAACCTACCTCACCGCGGAGCCGCAGAGAAGTACCGTGCCTGCCGCCGTGCGTGGTGCCCCAGTCTCTGCGGCACCACCGCGACTAGGACGAGACCGCAGCAAGCCTCGTCCCCGGCAATGGCACAATGGATGAATCCGACCCTCGCCGCCACGCATGGAGCTGAATGGAGCGCGCCCAGAGACCCAACACTATGGTCCGGGTTACCACTCCCGTTGCCCGAGTCTCTTTTCGCCCGACTATCACAGGCGCTCAGGAGAGGCGGTCAGAAATGCGTCGATCACCCGCCGCCTTGAACCGGTCGGCATCCATTCACCCCGCTCCCAGCGCCGCAGCGTTCCCTCATCGACTCCGAGGTGCCTGGCGAGCGCCCATTGGCTTAGACCCAAGCATCGGCGCCTGGCACAGATATGCTCCCCCAGGGTTCCCGGATTCGGGAAAGGATCGTACCCCAGGAAGCCGACGATCCTTGGAATGTACCGAACCGAGGGTTTGCTCCGATCATGTTCCCAGAGTAGATACGTCGCCGTAGCCACACCGAGCAGTTTCGCAACATCCTTCTGCAACGAACCATGGAGCATTCGTTGTTTTCGAAGGTGCTCACCGAGCGTTTTCGGCGTTTCCATGTATGGCTTCTTTCGTAATGATTTCAGGGCGATAGGACCGAGTGGTAGAAAGGCAATGCACCCCTGCCGGTGCGGCTATCTGGGCGACGGCGAGCTCGGCTGCTCGCGCCAGCCGCGCTGCGCCGAGGACTACCAGGCGCGCATCTCGGGGCCCCTCTTCGACCGCATCGACTGCCACGTGGACGTGCCGGCGGTCAGCCCCTCGGACTTGGCGTTGCCGCCGGCGGCGGAAGGCTCGGGGGAAGTGGCGCGGCGCGTGGCCGCGGCAAGGGCCGTGCAGACGGCGCGCTACGCCAAGGCCGACGGCGCCCCGATCCGCACCAACGCGGAAGCCGACGGCGAGTTGCTGGAGCGGGTGGCGGCGCCGGACGCCGAAGGCCGCCGGCTGTTGAACCAGGCGGCGGAGAAGTTCAGGCTTTCCGCGCGCGGATATCATCGCGTCTTGCGCGTCGCCCGCACCATCGCCGACCTCGACCGCAGCGACGCCGTGCAGCGCGTCCACATTGCCGAGGCGCTGAGCTATCGAAGGATCGCCCCGGGGAGGTGAGCACTAGGAATTCAAGATCGAGCGTTATCTGGGATAGTACGGTATGCCAAAGCCAGGGTCCGCAATGGACCATTTCGTCGCCTGCGTGCGCAACGAAGGCGCTCCCGCCTCGCTGTAGCGACGAACGATCAATCGCGTATTACCGGATCCTGGGGCCCGGCACCACAGACAGCATCGCGCGATTGACGAATCCGGCGAAGACTATCTCAATCCGGCGGCCCTGTAAGTTCCGATCGCGCTGTCCAAGCCCGTGCAACGAGCCGCCGATGGCTACCGTGCCCGCCATCGGGTCGGCGGGGCCGTTGATTGCGAGCGGAACCGCTTCGCGGTAACCCTTTACAGGCCGCCGAGCGCATGGTTGCCGAGGATGCCTTCGAGCTCGACCCGCCTCAGGATGACAATGTGGCCGGCGTCGTACGCGATCACGCCCGTGCCCAGAAGATCGCGCAGGCTCTTATTGATGCTCTCGCGCGTCGCCCCGACCATGTGACCGAGTTCTTCCTGGGACAGTTTGAGGTCGATCCTGGTGCCACCCGGCACGGGCTGGCCGCAAGTGTCGGCGAGCAGCAGGAGCTTCAGAGCGAGCCGGCGCGGCACGTCCAGAAATGCGGTTGCTTCCACGATATCGCTCACCCAGCGCAATCGTTGGCACAGCACGAGTATCAACTGGATGCTGACTTTCGAATGACTTTCGAGGAACGCCAGGAAATCGGCACGATTGATGCGCAAGAGGCGCACCGCCTCGATCGCTACCGCGCTGGCGGTGCGCGGTTTGCCGTCCAGCAACGCGATCTCGCCGAACACGTCGCCGGCAGCGAGGATGTTGAGGACGATCTCCTTGCCCCTGTCCGAAATGGTGGTGATCCCGACACGCCCGTCCAGAATCGCATAGAGGCAATCGCCTGGGTCGCCCTTGCTGAAAATTGGCACGCGAGCCTCGTAGTGCTCGATCCTGGCGTGGGCGAGGAGCTCGCCCAACTCGGACGGCGCTAGCTGGCCCAACAACTGGGTCTTGGAGAGGATGGCGGGATCGATCAGGCTGACGTCGCGGCTCATCGCCTTGCGCCTCGAGGACGAATGTTTACCTCCATCCACCATTGTAACAGCATTGTGGCGGCCGGGACCTTCCGGGGATGGCAGCCCGCTCTGGCCAGCCAAGCGCAGTGCCAAGCCGCCCGACCGCTCTATCGACTTGTCAGCGCGTCAACCCGCTCCGCGGCGCGCCGAACCGCCTGCTCCCAGAGAGTCGTATTCTCGAAATGGAACGCCACACGCTTCGGATCGGACCCTTGCCGGAATCGCGCGCGCATGACGCGCAGCATGAGGAGGGCGTCTTCCCGTTTCTGGTCGTACCGACCTTCCGGCAACCAAGTCCTGAACTGGTCGAGTTCGTCCTTCGGAAGATGGGACCGGCCCGCACACCGTAGGACTTCCGCGTAAGTACGGTTGCGATAGGGCGTGCTCTTCGCGATTTGTTCCAAATCCGCGCGCGTCACCTCGCCGATCACACCGGCCGAGTAAGCATCGGACAAGGTGCGCCTGATGTTGACCATGGCCTCGGACAGAAGTGGATAGCCGATCTCCGCCGGCCCGTGCACCACCGCCACCTCGTCATCGTCCTCCAGCAATCCATCCCGGTAGGCTTCGAATATGGCGCCAACGCCTTCCATGCCGAACGGCGCCAACTCCGCCGCCCGGAGCGCGCCCATGCTGGCACTGCCGAAGACGTGAATGCCCAGTCGCAGGGCGTAGAGAATCTCCTTGTGCCAGACGGACGGCACGCTTTCGAAGAAGCCGTCGATGATGCCGATGGCGACAGGCCTGCCCGCGACCGCGCGGTAGATGTCGCCCTCCGAAACCGGCGGCAGATAGGTCGCTTCCAACTCCTTCGCCGCCTCCGCCGCCGGCAACGACGGTCCCGTAAAGACCAGGATCTTCATAGCGCGGCTCCGGTAAGCGCCATGGCGCGGCGCCCAAAAACGAAATCGGGTGAGTGGTCGATGCCTTCCAAACCGGGAACGATCACCCGCACCACGGGAATCCCGAATTCGGGTTTCGTCAGGTCGACGACCACGACACGCTTGATTCCCGCGGACCGGAGACGGCCTAGTTCCCAGGCGACTTCGTCCTCGAAGCTGTCGCCGTCCCAAGTTCTAGTCGCCCGGTAGTTCCGCACCGGCCTCTGATGGTCCACATGGGTGCGCCAAGCCTCGTAGGTCGCCGAGTCGAAAGAGCAGTCGTATAGCCTGCGCGAGAGATCATCCCGGGCTCCGGAGATGAAGGTGAGCCGGCTCTGGGCCGCCTCGGTGAGGGCACGCGACAGCGCCACCTCGCGGCACGGGTGGCAGCCCATACCGGACGCCGGTCGGCAGACATCGTGCGGCGGCGCCTCCGCCGGCAGAATTCGACAGAGGAACGAGGCGATGCCGACATCGCTTGTCGTTTCCCACACCGCGACCAGGAACCCGGCGCGCTCGTATTTCTGCAGCAACTCGCGACAGCGTGGATCGTCGACCGTGGTGAGATCGAGCGCAGTCTCGGCCTGCGCCTTGGGGCCCATCAAGTGCCAGAGGGTCGTCGCATCGCGTTCCACGACCTCGCAGATCCCGTGGCTGACCGCTTCGAGGGCGTGGTTTCCGGAGGCCAGCCCGTTCGAGCTCGCTACGAAGCAGCCATGCCCGCTCGGCAACGGGACGGTGTAGTCGAGATGGACCAGTTCGTACGGCACCCAGACGCCGCAGCGGCCGAGCAGATCGTACCCCTCGATCCAGAGGATCGGCGTGAATGGCGTGAATCGGCTGTTGGAGAGGCGCGGGAGATCGTTCGCGTCGACAAGCTTGTGGGTATAGGCGAGGTCTTCGTAGCGCCCAAGCTTCAGCGGCAGCGTGATCCGCTCCGCATGAAAGCACTCGACCGTCTCCATGAGGCCCGACGCCTTGGCGGCGGCGAGATCGACGCCCTTGCCTTGGGACACGGAAACCGAGCGCGCGTTGGGACGACAAACCATGACCACCGGTATGCCGATGACGTCCAGGCCGGTGACGGTCGCAACCCGCGTTATGCCCATGACGGGCATGAATCGTTTGATCCGCGCGATCGTCTCCTCCGGTGCCACCGTTCGGTGGGTTCCGTTCCGATAGGCCTTGGAGGTGGGCCGGTGTGCGTTCCGGGCGCGCGACGCACTGAGATCGGAGACCCAGAACGGGAGAGCAGGCGGAGAAACTACTCGAGGTCCAGTCGACGCAAGCCCGCGGACGTCGTCCCAGGACGCTTCGGCAGCACTGCCGCCAGGGTCCATCGCCGCGGGCCGCGTCGGCATGGTTCGAGTCACCCGCGCGGGGTCACGAAGATACGGGCCGCGTCGTGATCGTCGACCGAGGCGCGGGTTTCGCCCGGCACGACGAAGATGCGGGCCGCGTCGTGATCGTCGACCGAGGCGCGGGCTTCGCCCGGCACGACGAAGATGCGGGCCGCGTCGTGGTCGTCGGGTCCCGCCGACCGTATGTGCCTGCGGCGCGCCGCCACTGCCGCATCGTCCGCGCCGGTAATGCCGTCCGACACCGGGCGGCACTGGTCGGCGCTCACGCCATACAGCATGCCGTCCGCGCCACGGACGTATGTGGCGCCTG
>CAYPKW010000006.1:0-57718 GCA_964411425.1 uncultured Rhodospirillaceae bacterium | reverse complement strand
TCGGCGCTCACGCCATACAGCATGCCGTCCGCGCCACGGACGTATGTGGCGCCTGTTGTACCAAGATCCATGGCTACCCTCCTTTCCATGCCGACCACTCGGCATGTGATCGCATTCATACCAACTCTAACTGCCCGTGGCTGTGATCCTCTTCACAGCGTCCGGCAGACGCTTAAGGCTATGTTGCATTGCCCTCCAACGCGGCAGCAGGTCGGCGGGGCTTGGCGTGTCGGTGCATGGCCCGCTGCGCCGGACGCAAGCGGGAGCGTGCGTTAAGGACGGTTGGGCGATAAGGATCAAATTGGACGGCAGCGACGATTGCAGCTTGTACGGCACCGGTACGACGGCGCATCTCGTGGTGGACATCGACCTGGGTGGGTACTCGGCCGCCGTTGTCGACGATCATCACGGCGCAGCCATCGATATGGGCCATCGGTGCACGCGCGAGAAAGCACGCATCGCGCGCGACGGCAAAGGCATCGCCCTCAGTGGCCGTGCAATCGAGCCCCTGTGCGGGGGCGCAGTGGATGGCGAGTATTCGCAGACCGTGCGCCGTTTGAACAATTCGCCGCGGCATCCGGAGAAACTATGTCGGCCATCCGATTCCGCGCGGCCGGCGCCGGTACTCGTTGCATGACCGCCACCGCTGAGGCACCGGCGGCCGTGGCTGCTCGGCGGCTTTTCGTAGTCGACGACGATCTTAGTTTCGGTAGTTTCGTCCGAAACGTCGCCGAAGTTGTCGGGTTCGAAGTCCGCACGGCCGCCACGGCCGACGAATTCAAGGCCCAATACCACGGCTTCTCGCCAGAGATCATCCTGCTCGAACTTACCATGCCCGGCACGGACGGGGTGGAGTTGCTCAGATTCCTAGCCAACGAAATGTGCAGCGCGAGAATCCTGATCGTAAGCGGATTCGATAAGCGCCTTAGCGAGGCAGCCCAACGGCTGGGCAATGCGTATGGACTGACGGTGGCTGGCACCATTCTGAAGCCGGTGCGGGCGCCCGAGCTGCGCAGCATGTTGACGCAGTTGATGTAGCCGGCCCGACGCTCTCGCGACTTCGTTCGCGCTTCTTCGCGACGGCGCATCACTGTCCCGCAACCGAGATCCGGGTTCCGCGTCGGCCGGATCACCTCTCCACGTCAGTGACCAGCCAGGACATTGTTACCGTCCTGGACAGCGCGCTGATCCGAGAGCCGGTCATCTTGGGCCAAGGCTGCCTCGCTCTCCGTGGCCCAATAATCCATGCCGAGCTCTCGAAATGTCTGCAACGCGGCTTCGAACCGAGCCGTCGCCTCGTGTCTCGCCCGCACGCGGCGGTAGTGTTTGGCAAGGCCGAAATGGCAGCGCGCGGCCAGCGGTTTCATCCCGAGAGCTGTCGCGATATCCCAGGCTTTAAGGAAGCAGGCTTCCGCGCTCGCCCCCGTCGATTCGGCGATCCCAGTGTAGGCCTCGCCGAGTGCCCGTAGCGCCCAGCCCTCATGACCGCGTTCGCCATTCCGCACACCGCAGTCCAGCGCCTGGAGCGCCGGATGGACGGCCTTCTCCGGCCGGCCGAGGTGCAGATACGCCTCGGCCAGCCAGATCGACCCGAGTGCGAGATGGGCCGTCATCGGGTCTTCGGTCGGGTGTTTCACGGCCAGCTCAAGCGCCGCCAGCCCTTGCCCGCCATGTCCAGCAAGGACCTTCGCATAGCCCAGGGCGCTGGCGCTCATGGGCAGCAGCAACCTGCCGTGCACCGTTCGGCACAATGCGAGCCCCCGCTCCAGAATCGGAATGCTTTGCGTGAAGTCGCCCTTGCGGAGAAGGACCTGACCGACATACACGCAGGCATGAATCACGCTGAACGCGTGTCCCAAGTCGTCGGCCCTCGTCAGGCATTCGTCGCCTACCTCGATCGCCTCATCGAAGCAGCCGAGCTCGGCCAGGCAACGCGCCAAAACGGCTCGGCAGCCGACCGAGGGCGCGACCAACAGGCCGAACCGCCGGTCGTTGATCCGCTCGGGAATTCGACTCTCGACGCTCCGGGACACGTGGCAGGCCTCAGCGTAGTTGCCAAGGTCCAAGTGCAGGGAGCCGAGCCGCGTACAGGATTGAATCTCGCACTCGAAATCGTTTGCCCTTCGCGCGATCAGGAGAGCCTCGCGTCCGGTGCGCACGGCGGCTACCAGACGGCCGTTCATCCAATGATAGACGACCATGCACGCCGAGACCCTGCCACGCCGCCGCAGGTCCCCCAATGCCTTGGCCGCACGCTTCGCCTCGGACAGTCGATCCCAAACCTCCCGGGCGCGTCCCACCGAGCACAAGCACTGAGCAAGTTCAATACGAAGATCGATCGACCGCTCGCGGTTTCGGCGTGACGGCGGAAGCCTGCCGAGCGCATCGAGGGCCGTCTCCAACAGATTGATCGCCTCGGTATTGCGGGATCGGCCTTGGGCAAGGCGACCCGCCGCCCGGCAGTAGAGATAGGCCTTCGGCCAAATCTGCGCGCTGTTCGCATGGTGCGCCAGCAACTCGGCCCTGTTCACGAGACGCCTCGAGCGTTGTCTCTCGACAGAGGCGAGAACCCTGGCATGAAGCTCCCGCCGGTCGGTCTTCAGAAGCGTTTCGTAGGCAACCTCATGGATGAGTGCATGGCGGAAAGTGAACTCGACGGTGGGCATCAAGCGCGTGCGCTCGACGAAGCCCAGGTGTCGCAAGCGAGCCAACTGGGCGAGCAGATGCTGCCTCGTCGTGCCGAGCAGGTCCCGCAGTACGCCGACGTCGAAGGTCTGTCCAACGACCGCGGCACCCAAGAGGGATCGGCGGTCATCCGGCTCCAGTCTGTCGATCCGGCTAGCCAGGGTGGCGCGAACAGAGGCCGGCAGTCGAAATCCGGCAACGGGGCGTGCGAGCCGGTACGCGCCTGGGTCACCAACCAGCGCCGCCTCGTCGACGAGGGCCTTGACGCACTCCTCGATGAAAAACGGATTGCCTTCCGTCCTTCTTACGAGCAGATCCTTGAACGTACCGAGACCTGGATCCGCACCGATCAGTCCATCCAGGAGCTGGCAGCTCTGTCTGCGTGTGAGAGGACGAAGCCTGCACTCCGCCACATCAAGGGTGGCCCGCCATTCGATATCCAACCGATTGCGGCAAGTCAGGACGACGAGAATCCGGTGAGTCGAGCAATGACGCGCCAGGTACTGTGCCAGCGCCCACACCTCGGATCCCGCCCAGTGACAGTCATCCAGCGCCAGGATCATGGGGCGAGCGCGGCTGGCCGCGAGGACAACCTGCCCCACCGTTTCGATCGCCACGCTGTGCCTTTCCGGCGGATCGAGGTCGGACCAGGAACGATCGTTCGGCTCGACGCCGAGGACATCCAATACCGCCGGCAGGGCAAGGGGCCTTCCGACGCTGTAGGCCAGAAGACCCATGGAAACGACACGCCGAACCTGTTCGGTCGATAGGGCATCGTCGATCGGCACCAAGCTCTTGATGATTTGGGCCAAGGGCCCCAGGGGTTTCATGGCGCTGATCTGAGACAGCCGACACTCCACGGCCTGGAAAGCTGCATGGGGAGCGGCGCTCAGAAACTCGGCGACCAGTCTCGACTTGCCGATACCGGCGTCGCCCGTCACCAGCAGCACCCGTCCGAGCCCCAGAAGGGCATTGTCGAGTGCCTGCTGCAGCGTCGCCAGCGCTGTCCGCCGCCCAATGAATGCGCGCGAGCCGACGTGGACGGCGTCGGCGGTCGAGGTGTCGTCGATGCGAAGCTCCGTCAATTCGTAGGCGCGCACCGTCCCGGCAGCGCGAGATAGCCTTAACTCGCCCACAAAAGTCAGATGAGCGCGCCCGGACAGCAGCCTGCGAGTGCTCTCTGCGAGGACGACGGCTCCGGGCTTGGCCGTTCGCTCCATGCGCGCCGCGAGATGAACTGCCTCTCCTACGACACGAAACTCGGGATAGGCGCCCGGCTTCATGGGATAGGCGGCGATTTCCCCGGAACACAAGCCGATCCGCAGAGCCCGGCCCTGTGAGTACCGGCAGCGCTGCGTCCCGCACGGCCAGCGCACCATCTGCCGCATGTCGTCCGCCGCGAGGCAGGCCCTGACCGCGTGATCCTCCGCGGCATGGGGCACCCCGAACACCGCCATGATGCCGTCGCCGAGCACTTGACAGACGGTTCCACCGAACCGGTGGACGCACTCGATCATCCCTTGGAGGCTCGATAACAGCAGCTTGTTCGCTTCTTCGGGGTCGTTTCCCGCAACCACCCTCGACGAATCGACAATGTCGGCGAACAGGATAGTCGCTATCTTGCGCTCTCCAGCCGACACCACTTGCTCGGCGTAGTCAGACGTGCATGCTACCTGGGTCATCCGAACTCGGCAGAGTTACACGGACGGCACTACGAATCCAACATCAACAGTCATCGGCACCGCGACCGCGCCATTCCCATGCGTTCTCAGCGCATGTTGCTACAATTACACAGGATTGTTGTATCGGGCGCAATCGGCAATGCGACCCGTCTCCGCTCCCGGCAAAGGAGCCGATGGCTCCCGAGCAGCCACAGAACCCGGCCGGGTGACGGGGTTCTCCGGCAGCTCCGGCACGCCCGCATCCCGGGCCGGGCTGCCTGCCACCGGCGGCGCAGGACGGTTGCGGAGGTGGCCGCCTGCTCCTGACTGAGGCCGAAGCGCCGACGTTTAGTCTTGATTTGTTCTCCGAGGGTCTTCGGCTGCGGCAAAGGATCCTACCCGAGGTGCCCGATGATGCGTGGCACTATTCTCATGTCAGGCTCCAGCTGATCCTTCTCCCAGATGAGGTATGTGAACGGGCCGACCCCAAGCTGGAAAGCGACCTCATGCTGGAAAAGGCGCAGTTCGAAACGCTGCTTGTAAAGGTGCTCGCCGAGCGTTTCTTGGATTCTCTTTGTACGGCTTCTTTCGTATGATTTCAGGGCGATAGGGCCGAGTGGCAGAAAGGCAATGCACCCGTGCCGCTGCGGCTATCTGGGCGACGGCGCGCTCGGCTGCTCGCGCCAGCCGCGCTGCGCCGAGGACTACCAGGCGCGCGTCTCGGGGCCCCTCTTCGACCGCATCGACTGCCACGTCGACGTGCCGGCGGTCAGTCTGGCCCACCTCACGCTCCCGCCACCGGCGGAGGGGTCAACCGAGATCGCGAAGCGAGGCGCCGTCGTAGACCCTAGCGCGGCCAGACGCACGTGCGTGCCCCTTGGCCACGACGCCGGCGCGCCCTGGCCGCCGATCCGACACGAAAAGCCGCGGCGAAAACTTTCATGTCCCTTTTTCCCCTTCGAAAGCGGCCGGCGTCATCCAGCCAGTGGATCTCGTCCTGATCCAAGAGCGCACGCCCAAGAAAGGCGACAGCCCCCTTCGGTTGGTGGAATCCACGGATGCGTTTGACATTCTCCCGGCCGGGCGTATGGTTCCAGTCACGCCTGTCTGCCCCGACCGTGCGCCTTGGAGATAATGTTTCGGCTGTTTTCGACCGCCGGTAGCTTGTGCGTCTTGGGGGTTGTCTATGGGCTCCTCGGTGTCGCGGGGCCCTGCGACCTGCTTGGGGGTCCGGCGCCGTGCGCGGCGGGTGCGCTCGCGGTGGCTCGCGCGAGCCCGCCTCCCTCACTGTCCACGCCGCGGGCGCAGGGCGAAGCTCCGGTCCTGCTGGCTCAGGTCTCGTCAGTCTGCGTCACCTACTACGGGTCATGCACGCTCCTCTATCCGCTGCCGATCGGGTCGGCGTGCTTCTGTCCCACGCCCTACGGCCCGGTCCAGGGCCAAGTGCAGTGACCGCTTCGAAGAAGCAGCAGCGCACGAAGTCGGCGCGCGCCGAGCCGGGCGAACGCCCGAGCCTTCGCGAGCGCATCGAGAACAACCTCGTGACCGCGCTTGTTGGATTTGCGGCCACCGTCGCCGGCGCAACTTACGGCGTCGTCAATTACATAGAGGACAGCCGCCACGAAGCCGAGGTCGCACAGCTCGAACGCGAGCTTCAAAACCTGAAGTTGGGGCTAGTCGGCGAATACGTCATCGACTTGAAATCCCGGCTTCTGACCGACCGCACCGTCGCTCCCGCGGACCCCGAGGCGCAGCCCTTCGAAGAAGGACGGTTCTACGCGGCCCGGCCGCACCCGCCCTGGGTCTTCGAGACCACGACGGAAGCCGTGGTACGCGATTCCCTCGTCGGCCGCCCGGCGCCGACTGCCGTCCACGACCGCGAAAAACTCAACCCCGCGATCTATCTCTGGAAGGTCAGCGAGCCGGTCGCGGTCGAAGGGCACGCTTTCTATCGGAGTCTCTATCCCTTCGTCTTCGTCCAGCCCATCGACCCGGCCAGGCACGCCGAGACCCAACTGAAAACGTGGGAAGACGTTCGGGAGATCATGCCCCAGGCCCAATACGACGATCTGGTCAAGCAAATCAGCGACGGGAGCGATGTCGGCCGCCTGATTATCGAGCGGCTGCATTGGCAGATCGAATTTTCCCGCACCACGAGAAATACAAACGTTCACGTCGAAAAAATCGAGAAACTGGACAACGTGGTTTACTGCGAGCTGCGGACGACGATCTACGACGTAACGGTTAACAACCGGCGGCATAAAAGATACTTCATCAACGAGCAGTACTTCTTCGTATCCTCCCTCAACATCGTTCTTTTCGTCCGCGTCGTCCTGCCAAGCGATACGGTCCAATCGCCGGAGCACCGCAACGAAGTCAAGAAGTGGCTCTCGCATCTGTACGTCTATACGTGATTGGCCGCTGCACTCGACCGGGGGCTTCGCACCCCGTCCCGTTGCCCAACCGAGCCAGAACGGTTCAAATCGGGAACGGATTCTACCTCCCGCCGGATGAAACTTGGGGCTCAGGTCATAGCCGGCGACCATAGCGGCAAAGCGATCCCAGCCGGTGCGGCGGGCTGTGGAGGAATTAGCCTAAGGGTCGGTCGCGGCGGCCCCGACCGCCGCATCGCGCCGGGGAGGTGAGGGTGGGACGCAACGAGCTGCGCTTGTCAATTCTCGTTGGAATCCTCCGCGGCGAACCTCACACTCCGGCGGAAAGATCAGGGATGAAGCCATGAAAGCCGCCGTCTGCCGCGCCTTCGGCCAGCCGCTCGTCATCGAGGAGCTGGACCTTGCGCCGCCGGGCCCAGGCGAGGTGGCGCTGAGGATCAAGGCATGCGCCATCTGCCATTCCGACATCTTCTCCCTGCAAGGGGCGTGGGGCGGCGAGTTGCCGGCCGTCTACGGCCATGAGGCGGCCGGCATCGTCGAGGCCGTCGGCGCCGGGGTCAACGGGCTCGAGCCCGGCGATCACGTGATCGCGACCCTGGTGCGGCACTGCGGGCGCTGCCGGCATTGCGTGCGAGGCGCGCAGGTGCAGTGCGAAGCCGAGTTCGCGCTCGACCGCAAGGGGCCGCTCGCCGCCAAGGACGGCGCGCCCATCAGGCAGGGCCTGCGGACCGGCGCCTTCGCCGAGGCCGCCGTGCTGCACGCCTCGCAGGTCGTCGCCGTCGGCAAGGACGTGCCGCTCGCATCGGCGGCGCTCGTCGCCTGCGCCGTGCTGACCGGCGTGGGCGCCGTCCTCAACACCGCCGCCGTTCCAGCCGGCAGCACGGTGGCCGTCATCGGCACCGGCGGCGTCGGCCTCAATAGCGTACAGGCCGCAGCACTCGTCGGCGCCCGCACCATCGTCGCCATCGACGTCGCGGACGAGAAGCTCTCCGCGGCGGAGGCGTTCGGCGCCACGCACACCGTGAAGATCGGGCGCGACGACGTGCGCAAAGCCGTGCGCGACGCTACCGGCGGGCGCGGCGTCGATTACGCGTTCGCGACCGTGGGCGCGCCCAAGGTCGTCGAGCAGGGCCTCGATCTCATCGCCCGCGGCGGCACGCTGGTCGTGGTCGGCATGCCGGCCTCGGGCGTCATGGCCTCGTTCGATCCGGGCACGCTTGCTCACCTGGGGCAGAGGGTGCTCGGTTCGAAGATGGGCTCGGCCCGCATCGAGACGGACATCCCGATGATCGTCGACCTATACCGGCAGGGCCGGCTGAAATTGGACGAGCTGGTCAGCGGCCGCTACCGGCTCGAGGAGATCAACGACGCGATCGCCGCGGCCGGCGGCGCGCTGCGCAACGTCATCCTGTTCTGATCCGGGGCCGACACAGCATGCGATACGGATTCATCGGACTGGGCCATTTGGGCGGCCACCTCGCGGCAAGCCTGCTTAGAGGTGGTTTCAAGGTCAGCGTTCACGACATCAACCGTGAGCTCGCTGGCCGGCACCTCGCGATGGGTGCAAAGTGGGGCGATAGCCCGAAGGCCGTGGCAGAGGCGAGCGACGCGGTCCTGACCTGCCTTCCTTCGCCCAGGGTCTCCAAGGCGGTGCTTGCGGGACCCGATGGCATTCTTGCCGGGTTCAAGAGTGGTGGCGCGTGGATCGAGATGAGCACGCTCGGCCGCGACGAAATCCTCAGGCTTGCCGCGCTGGCCGGCCAAGCCAATGTCGGGACGCTCGAAGCACCGGTCACCGGCGGGGTACATCTCGCCGCCGCCGGCAAGATCACCGTGCTGGCCGGTGGCGAAGAAGCGTTGTTCGCCGCGCATCGTCCCGCGCTCGAAGCAATGGGCGACCAGATCTTTCATATGGGCCCCCTTGGCTCGGCGTCGGCGATCAAGGTCATCACCAACATGCTTGCCTTCATCCACCTCATTGCCTGCGGCGAGGCGTTGATGCTGGCGAAGCGGGGCGGCCTCGATCTGGCCCAGGCGTTTCACGCGATCAAGGCGAGCTCGGGCACCAGCTTCGTGCACGAGACGGAGGGCCAACTTATCCTCAACGGCAGCTACGATATCGGCTTCACCATGGACCTGGCGCTGAAGGATTTGGGTTTCGCGATGAATTTCGGGCGCGAGTTCGGCGTGCCGCTCGATCTTGCAACGCAGGCGATGCAGACCTTCATCCGCGCCCGCGAGGCCTATGGCGGAGAGGCCTGGTCGACGATGGCGGTGAAGCTCCTGGAGGACGCTCTTCATACCGATCTTCGCGCCGCGGGCTTTCCGGCCGCATTGGCAGAATGAGGGAACCGTTCCGTGGCCGAGATTCCAAAGGCGATGAAGGCCGTGTTCCTCAATGGATACGGCGGGTTCGATCGGCTCGAGTATCGCCTGGATGCACCGGTCCCCGTGCCCCAGGCCGGGGAGGTGCTGATCCGGGTCGCGGCGGCCGGCATCAACAACACGGACATCAATACGCGGACGGGATGGTACTCGAAGGGCGTTACCGAGGGCACAACCGCCACTGGCGGGATGTCCGGTTTCGCGGCGGCGAGTCCCGGCGATGCGGGCTGGACCGGCGGCGAGCGCAAATTCCCTCTCATTCAGGGGGCCGATGTCTGCGGCCGGATCGTCGCCGTCGGCCATGGTGTCGATGCAGCCCGAATAGGCCAGCGGGTTCTTGTCGAGCCTGTCTTGCGCGAACCCGTTGGCTGGAAACCCTACGAAGCTCGCTACCTGGGATCGGAATGCGATGGCGGTTTCGCCGAATATGCGAAAGTCCCGGCCGTCCATGCCTACCCGGTCGTGAGCAACCTTTCCGATGCCGAGCTCGCGACGTTTCCTTGCGCCTATTCAGCCGCCGAGAACATGATCACCCGAGCCGATCTCGCCCAAGGCGAATCAGTCCTGATCACCGGCGCCTCCGGTGGGGTTGGCTCGGCCGCGGTACAGCTTGCGAGAAGGCGCGGCACCAGGGTGACTGCCGTCACGAGCGCCGCAAAGGCAGAACGGGTCGAATCTCTCGGGGCGGAGCGGACCGTCCTTCGCGATGACAATTTGCTCGATCGACTTGGAGCGGAAACAATAGACGTCGTTATCGACGTCGTCGGCGGAGCGCACTGGCCGCAGCTACTCGGCGTGCTGCGGCGTGGAGGCAGGTACGCTGCGTCGGGCGCCATCGCGGGGCCGATCGTCGAGCTCGACCTTCGAACCCTTTATCTCAAGGATCTCCGGCTTCTAGGCTGCACCGTCCTGGAGGCCGAGGTGTTCCGGAACCTCGTCGGTTACATCGAACGGGGCGAGATCCAGCCGGTCCTGGCCAAGACGTTTCCGTTGCAAGATATTGTGCAGGCACAGCAAGAGTTTCTCCGTAAGGAGTTCGTGGGCAAACTGGTCCTGTTGCCCTGATTGCCGGCCATCGACCCGAGTTGCCGCTTCGCAAGGATCATGACCAAGCGCCCCGAGCAAAGATTTCTCGACTCCGACGTGTTGCGCATGTTCCCCACGTTCGTGTGGAAGGCGGAACTCGGGCCCGCGGCCCGCCGGTCGATCAACGATGGGATCGTGCGGACGCTGGGCGAGATCGGGGCACCGTTCGCCCAGCTCAAGCCCGGGGAAAGCTGGCAGTCGGACCATGGACTGCACGAACTGGACAAGTTCCGAGAGGTCGTCGACTGCATCAACGAGGCGGCCGAGCGGGTCCTCGAGTACCTCAAGGTCGGCCACGAGGGCGTCAGGATCACCGGCTGCTGGGCCAACGCCAACGCCCCGGGCGCCGGGCACCGCGAGCACAGCCATCCGAACAACTACCTCAGCGGCGTCTACTACGTGCGGACGCACCCGGGCGCCGACACTGTCAATTTCCACGACCCGCGGCCGCAGGCCGGAATCATCCGCCCGCCGGTCGGGGAGCTGACCGCGGAGAACACCGAGCAGGTCGCGGTCAAGGTCGAGGACGGCACGCTGCTGATATTTCCCGCGTGGCTGCCGCACTCGGTCGCTCCCAACCGCAGCGCCAGTGTCCGCATCAGCCTGGGCTTCAACCTCATGTTCGCCGCCTACGCCGAGGCCATGGGCCGGCCGTCGTGGTTGCCCGGCAGACGCCCCTCTACGTGAGTGGCGGCGACGATAGCCCTCGGCTATCGAATCCAAAGATATCCGGCATTTCCGCCCCTGGGCGGGTTCCGCGATCATCCCTTCCCTAACCTGCGGCCTATGCCGCAGCCACAGCGGAGCATGAAGGAGGAGAAGGGTTATGATCATCGACAGCAAACGCCGGGCCTGCTGGCGTGGCCTTTCATTGGCCGGCGCCGTCGTCGGCGCGATCGCCGTTGCCTCGGGCGCGGCGATGGCGGGCGAATGCCCGGCCGACCAGATGGCCACCGACGCCATGAAGCCGGGCGCAACCGCGCCCAAGGACGTGACGGACACGGTGCTGGCCCACGTCGACCTGGCGCAGGAGATTCCGGGCATGGACGGGCGCCAGCTGCGCACGCGCCTGCTCGTGATCCAGCCGGGCGGCGAAGTGCCCTGGCACAGCCATGCCGACCGGCCGGCCCTCATCTACGTCCTCGAAGGCACGGTCACCGAATACAGCAGTGGCTGCAAGGTGCCGATCGAACACAAGACCGGCGAGGTGTCGACCGAATCGAACGGCGAGTCGCATTGGTGGAAGAACAACGGCGCCGGCGTCGCGCGCCTGCTTTCGACCGACATCTTCCACGGCAGCTGATCGCCGGCGAGAGTGATGGAATCGGGAGCGTGACGCCGCCAGGGCGTCACGCCTCCGCCCGACATCTCGACAGGGAGGCACAAGCGATGGCAAACGCAATCGAAGTTGGGGCCTCGGCCTCGGTGCAGGCGGCGGACAACCGCCCACAGCTGCGCACGATCGTGGTCGGGCTGGCGGCCTTCCTCACGCTGGTCGACTTGTTCGCGACGCAGGCGATACTGCCGTCGCTGGCCGCGGCCTATGGCGTGACGCCGGCCGCCATGGGCTTCGCGGTGAACGCGAGCACGATCGGCATGGCCGCCGCCGGCATCGTGGTGGCGTTCTTCAGCCGGCGCATCGACCAGCGCATCGGCATCTGCGCCAGCCTGACCCTGCTGGCGATCCCGACGTTCCTGCTCGGCACGATGCCCGACCTCGCCCTGTTCACGGCCTTACGCATCGCGCAAGGCGTCTGCATGGCCACGGCCTTCACGCTCAGCATGGCGTACCTGGCGGAGCAGACCAGCGCCGAGGAGACCACCGGCGCGCTGGCCGCCTACATCACCGGCAACGTCGCCAGCAACCTGGTCGGCCGCCTGGTGTCGGCGTCGATCGCCGATTCCCTTGGCCTGGCCCCGAACTTCTATTTCTTCGCGCTGCTCAACCTCGCCGGCGCGGTCCTGGTGTATGTGAGCCTCAATCGCTGCGCGCCGGCGCCGGCCCACTCCTGCGCCAGCTCCTCGCTCGCCATCTGGGCCGAGCATTTCCGCAACAAGGCGCTGCGCGCGAGCTTCGGCATCGGCTTCATCATCCTGTTCGCGTTCATCGGCACCTTCACCTACGTGAATTTCGTGCTGGCGCAGGCGCCGATCGCGCTCAGCGCGATGACGCTAGGCCTCGTCTACTTCGTCTTCTTGCCCTCGATCGTGACCACCCCATTGGCGGGCCGCACGGCCCGGCGCCTGGGGACGCGGCCGACGTTCTGGGCGGCGCTAGCGGTGGCCGGCGCGGGCCTGCCGCTGCTGCTGGTGCCGAGCCTCGTTCCGGTGCTGGCCGGGTTGGCGCTGGTCGCCGTGGGCACGTTCTTCGCCCAGGCGGCGGCGACCGGCTTCGTCGGCCGCGCCGCCATCGGCGACCGCGGCTCGGCCAGCGGCATCTATCTCGCCTCCTATTACCTCGGCGGCCTCGTCGGCAGCCTGGTGCTGGGCCAAGTCTTCGACCGCCTCGGCTGGGGCGCCACTGTGGCCGGCATCGGGATCGCCCTCGCGCTCGCGGCCCTGTTAGCGGTTCGCCTGAAGATTCCGGCGCCCGCCGCCTAGAACATGACCCGACCCGTCCCCGGCGGGCTATAATAGCCGCTGAAGAGGACGGGGGACTGCCCGATGACGCCGCCGCGCGAGATCGAAGCGCTGTTCGAGGATGAGTCCCGGCCGCCGCTGGACGCGCTGATGCCGGCGCTGTGCCGGGCGCTCGGCTGCGAGCGCTGTCTCCTGTTCCTGCGCGACCCGGCGCGGCGGCTTTCGAGCTGCACCCACGGCTGGTGGGCGAAGCCCGAACACGCCTTCGCGCGCGAGGCGGGCTGGAAGGAGGAGCCGGCTGGGCTCGCCGCCGAGGACCCCCTGTTCGCCGAGGCGCTGCGCAACCCCGAGGCGCTCTACATCGACGACATCGAGCGCGCCGGCCCCGGCGTGCTCAACCTCGATTACGAGCGCCAGGCGTTCCAGCACCGCGCGCTCATCCACGCGCCGCTCTACCATGAAGGCCGATGCTACGGGATTCTGGAGCCTTGCGTGTTCGACGCGCCGCGCCTGTGGGAGGCCCGCGACCGGGCGCTGATCCACTGGCTGCAGCGCCGCCTGGGGCCGCTCGCGGCCGCCTACGTCGCCCGGCACGCGCCATAGCCGGCGGCGGTGATCGGAACAATCGTGCGAGACGTTTCGTCGGGTCGGTGTCGAGACGGCAGATCGGCCGAGAACAAACGCGCAAATGTCGTTGCATGGATTCTGCCGCGGCGGTTCGCTAATGTCGGGATCGAGGGAGGTTCCTGAATGGCGCGCCGCCTCGCCGCGATTTTGTGCGCCGATGTGGTCGGCTACAGCCGCCTCATGGGCGTGGATGAGGCCGGTACGCTCACGGCCCTCAAGGTTCTCCGCAAGGATGTCCTTGTGCCTCTTCTTGCCGAGCATGGCGGGCGCCTTGTGAAGCTCATGGGCGACGGCGCGCTCGTCGAGTTTGCCAGCGCGGTCAACGCGGTCGCGTGCGCGGTAGCACTTCAACGCGGCATGGCGGCGCGCAGCGCGGAGGCGCCGGACGACAAGAGGATCCTGCTGCGGGTCGGTATCAACTTGGGCGACGTCATAGCCGAGGGCACGGACCTTTACGGCGACGGCGTGAACGTGGCGGCGCGGCTCCAGGAGATCGCCGATCCGGGCGGCGTGTGCGTCTCGGGCAAGGTGCATGACGAGGTGGCCCGCAAGATCGACCTCGCATTCGAGGACCTGGGCATGCGCGAGGTCAAGAACATCGCCGCGCCGCTTCGGGTCTACCGTGTCGCGCTCCAGGTAGCGGCCGCGCCGCGCCCTGGCGCCGACTTGCCGGTTCCCGACAAGCCTTCCATCGCGGTGCTGCCGTTCGCCAACATGTCGGGCGACCCGACGCAGGAGTACTTATCCGACGGCATCAGCGACGATATCATCACCGAGCTCAGCCGCTTTCGCGAGCTCTTCGTCATCGCCCGCAACTCCTCGTTCCAATACCGGGGCCAACACGTCGACGTACGCCGGGTCGGGCGCGAGCTCGGCGTGCGCTACGTCGTCGAGGGCAGCGTCCGGGTCGCCGGCAAGCGCCTGCGCGTCACTGCCCAATTGGTCGACGGCGAGACCGGCAGTCACCTGTGGGCGCAACGCTACGACCGCGATCTCGAGGACATTTTCTCGGTGCAGGACGACGTGACTCAGGCGATCGTCATCGCAATCGAACCGGAGCTGGCGAGCGCCGAGCGTCAACGCGCGCGGCGAAAACCCGCCGAGAGCCTCGGCGCCTGGGAGTGCTATCAGCGCGGGCTTTGGCACGCCTACCGCTATGACGCCGAGGACAACGCCAAGGCACAGGAATTCTTCCGCCGGGCCATCGACCTCGACCCGAACTTCTCCTCCGCTTACGCGGGTTTAGCCTATGCTATCTACTACGGCGTCGTCGTTGGATTGTTTCCCGACCCGAATGACCAGATCGCGCGCGCGCTCGGGATCGCAAAGACCGCCGTCTCGCTTGACCCCAACGACCCGTTCGCCCGCGTCGCGCTTGGTCGTGTCTATTTAATGTCCGGCGAGCACGAAGCCTCGCTGGCCGAGTTGGACGTCGCACTCACGCTCACGCCCAACTATGCCGGCGCGCATTATGGGCGCGCCCACACGCTGTGGATGGCCGGGCGACCCGAAGAGGCCATCGCCTCGCACGACGAGGCGATGCGACTGAGCCCCCGGGATCCCCTCATGTGGGCGTTCATGGCGAGCAAGGCGCTCGCGCTGTCGTTGCTCGGCCGGCACGAGGAGGCGGTCGAGTGGGCGCGCCGGAGCCAACGTCAATCGAACGCGGCCGTATGGTCGATCATGGCGGAGATTTCCGCGCTCGGTCACCTCGATCGCGCCGACGAGGCAAAGCAGGCGCTGGCGCGGGCCCTCGCGATCAAGCCCGACTTGTCGCTGGCGTTCGTCGACTCGGCGCTGAGGTTCAAGTATGAGCGCGACCGCCAACACTATATCGAAGGCCTCGTCAAGGCCGGTCTGCGGAAATGAGCGTTCGGCTCAGGCAGCGTCCTCTCTCCCGGCGTGCGCCGTAGCCGGCCGCCGCCGCCGGCGCGGCAAGCTTTCGTTAACCCGTTTACGATTTCTTTACCACCGTCAACCGATGGTTAAGTCGGACCACTTTGCAGAGGCACGCTGATCGATCATGGAGAATCGCTGGAGCCGGCTCGCCGATCTGGGACGCGGTCTTGCCGTTGTCCCGGGCCGGTTCGTAAGGCGCAGGCGCGAGGCGCCCCACCAGGCGCCGCCGGCCGCGGACGCCCTGGAGGCTGAGCGCCGCGCTCGCCAGGCGGAGGGCCGCCTGCTCGACGCCATCGAAAGCATGCCGGAAGCCTTCGCGCTTTACGACCCCGACGACCGCCTGGTGCTGTGCAACACACGCTATCGCGAGCTGGTGAGCCCGGTCGCGGAAGACGCCGTGCCGGGGGTGAGCTTCGAGCATCTCACGCGCCGTTATGCGGCGGCGCGCTTTGCCGGCGAGCCCGCCGGCCTCGGCGAGGCGTGGATCGTCGAACGCCTGGCGCACCATCGCGCGGCACCCTCGACCCACCAGTCGCGGCGCGGCGAGACGTGGTTCGACATCATCGAGCGGCGCACCGAGGACGGCGGCACGCTCGTCGTCGCCGTCGACGTGAGCGAGGCGAAGGCGCGCGAAGCGCGGCTCAAGGAGCTCGTGCACCGCAACGCCATGCTGGCCGAGGCGGTCGCCTTCACCCAGACCGGGGTCACCATCACCGACCCCAACCTGCCGGGCCACCCGATCGTGTTCGTCAACCCCGCCTTCACCCGCATGACAGGCTACACGGCGGAGGAGGCGATCGGGCGCAACTGCCGCCTGCTGCAGGGCCGCGACACCGACCCCAAGACGGTCGAGCGGCTGACGCGCGCCGTCCGCGCCCGACGGCCGGTCACGGTGACCATCCGTAACTATCGCAAGGACGGCCGCACGTTCTGGAACGAGCTTACGCTGACCCCGATCTTCGACGAGCACCGGCAGCTCATCCGTTACGTCGGCATCCAGATCGACGTGACCGACCGCATGCGCGCCGAGGAGGCCCTGCGCCGGAGCGAGATGAAGCAGCGCGAGCTGGCCCTGACGCTCAGCGCCGCCAAGGAGCAGGCGGAGGTCGCCAGCCGCTCCAAGTCCGAGTTCCTCGCCAACATGAGCCACGAGCTGCGCACGCCCTTGAATGCCATCCTCGGCTTCGCCGAGGTGATGCAGCAGGAAATGCTCGGCCCCATCGGGCAACCGAAGTACAAGGAATACGCCAAGGACATCCACGACAGCGGCGCCTTGCTGCTGACCATCATCAACGATGTCCTCGACCTGTCGAAGATCGAGGCCGGCAAGCTGGTGCTGAACCCCGCCGAGATCGACCTGCCGGGCCTGGTCAAGGCCTGCTTCAGGCTGGTGCGGGACCGCGCCAAGGAGGGCGGCGTCGCCCTCGGCGCGGAGCTTGCGGCCGATCTGCCAGCCCTTTACGCCGACGAGCGGGCGTTGGAGCAGATGCTGATCAACCTGTTGTCCAACGCCGTGAAGTTCACGCCCGCGGGTGGCCGCGTCACGGTGACCGCAGCGCGCGACGGCGACGGATTCGCCATCGGCGTCGCCGACACCGGGGTCGGCATCGCCGAAAAGGACATCGCCACCGCGCTGGCCCCGTTCGGCCAGGTCGAGAACGCGCTCACCCGCAAGCACCGCGGCACCGGCCTTGGGCTGCCGCTGGTGCGCCTGCTGGCCGAGTTGCATGGCGGCAGCCTCGACCTCGAAAGCAAGCCGGGCGCCGGCACCACCGCCACCATCCGGCTCCCCGGCGGGCGTGGCGTGCTGGCGGCGTAGGGGACAGTCGGCGGACCTATCCCGGCGGTTGGATCATGCGCCCCAGGCGCTCGCCGCCGAACAGGTGCACGTGGAAGTGCGGCACCTCCTGCCCGCCGTCGCGCCCGTGGTTGGCGAGGATGCGGTAGCCGCCGGCGACGAGGCCCAAGTCGCGGGCGACGCGGCCCACCGCGCGCACGAACCCTGCGATCTCCGCCGGCGAGGCGCGCTCGGAGAAATCGTCGAGCGACACATAGGCGCCCTTGGGGACGACCAGCACGTGCACCTTCGCCTGCGGGTTGACGTCGTGGAAGGCGAGCGCGTGCTCGTCCTCGTACGCCTTCCGGCACGGGATCTCGCCGCGGAGGATGCGGGCGAAGACGTTGCCGGGATCGTAGGCCACCCCCTAATTCCCTTTCTTGGGCGCGCCGCCGGCCGCCCCCTCGCGGCGCTCGAGCGCCTGCCACACCGCGCCCGGTTTCAGGGCGCGATCGGCCCACAGCACCAGCAGGTGATACAGCAGGTCGGCGCTCTCCTCGGCGAGTCTCTTCTTGGTGCCGCGCAGGCCCTCGATCAGCGTCTCGACCGCCTCCTCGCCCAGCTTCTGGGCGATCTTCTCGCTGCCCTTGGCGAACAGGCGGGCGGTGTTGGACAGCGCCGGGTCGGCGCCCTTGCGGCTGGCGATGACCTTGTACAGCCGATCCAGGATGGCGCCGTCGAGGCCGCCCGATTTCGATGCCATGGCACGCCGATTCTTGCCCGCCAACGCTACTCTATATCACGGGCCTGAACCTGGCGCACCGGGACGCCAGCGGCGGCGAGATGGGCCTTGGCCTCGCCGATCGTGTGCTCGCCGAAATGGAAGATCGAGGCGGCCAGCACGGCGCTGGCGTGCCCGTCGCGCACGCCCTCGACCAGATGATCGAGGGTGCCTACCCCGCCGCTGGCGATCACCGGCACAGGCACCGCATCGGCCACGGCGCGCGTGAGATCGAGGTCGTAGCCCGCCCTCGTGCCGTCGCGATCCATCGAGGTGAGGAGGATCTCGCCGCAGCCGCACTCGGCCATGCGCCTCGCCCAGGCCACCGCGTCGATGCCGGTGGCGCGCCGCCCGCCGTGGGTGAACGCCTCGTAGCGGCCGGGCCCAACCCCTTTGGCGTCGATCGCCACCGTGATGCACTGACTGCCGAACTTTCGCGCCGCCCGGCGCACGAAGTCCGGATCGGCGACGGCGGCGGTGTTGATCGATACCTTGTCGGCGCCGGCCAGCAGCAGGGAGCGGATGTCGCCGAGGCTTCTCACGCCGCCGCCCACCGTGAGCGGCATGAAGCAGCGCTCGGCCGTGCCGGCGACAGCGCCATAGAGCGGATCGCGGTTCTCGTGACTGGCGGCGATGTCGAGAAAGCACAGTTCGTCGGCGCCGGCGGCGTCGTACACCGCCGCCTGCTCGACCGGATCGCCGGCATCGACCAGGTCGACGAACCTGACGCCCTTGACGATGCGGCCCTGGGCCACGTCGAGACAGGGGATGACCCGCGCCTTCAGCATTGGAGCATGCTCTAGCTGCGCAGCAACGCCAGCGCCGCGCCGAGATCGAGCCCTCCGTCGTATAGCGCGCGCCCGCAGATGACGCCGGCGATGCCTGAGCGCTCGGCCGCCTTGAGCGCCCCGAGATCGGCGAGCGAGGCGACGCCGCCGCTGGCGATCACCGGGATGCGGACCGCCCGGGCGAGCGCCGCGGTCGCCTGCAGATTGACGCCGCCGAGCGCACCGTCGCGCTCGATATCGGTGAAGACGACGGCGGCAAGCCCGGCATCCTCGAAGCGCCGCGCGAGCTCGATGGGGTCGAGGGCGGCAGTCTTCGTCCAGCCCTCGATGGCGACGACACCCGCGCGGGCGTCGATGGCAAGCGCTACCTGCCCCGGATGGCGCCGGCACGCCTCGCGCACCAGCGCTGGGTCGGCGACGGCCGCCGTGCCGAGGACGACCCGCGCCACGCCCCGCGCCAGCCACGCCTCGACCGCCGCCAGGTCGCGGATGCCGCCGCCCAACTGGCAGGGTATGGCGACCGCCGCGAGGATCGCGTGGACCGCCGGCCCGTTCACTGCCCGGCCGGCCACGGCGCCGTCGAGATCGACGACATGCAGCCACTCGGCGCCGGCCGCCGCGAACGCCTTCGCCTGCGCCGCCGGATCGGGGTTGTACCGGGTGGCGGCCGCCATGTCGCCCTGCACGAGCCGCACGCAGGCGCCGTCCTTCAGGTCGATGGCCGGATAGAGGATCACCCGGGGCCCAAGTCCTTGCCCAAGTCCTTGCAGAAGAACAGCCCCGCCACCGGCTTGCCCGCCACCCGGGCATAGTGCGGATGCGTGCCCCAATGGCGATATCCGAGCGTGCGGTAAAGCTGGATCGCCGCCTCCTGGGTCTCGCGCACGTCGAGGTTGAGGACGAGGAAGCCAGCGGCCGCGGCCGCCTGCTCCACGGCCAGCGCGAGCGCGCGGGCGAGCCCGTGGCCGCGCGCCCAAGGGGCGACGAAGTTCGTGGTCATCTGGGCGGCATGAGCCTGCGCCTCGTTGTTGCGCGGCGGGCGCACGAGTTGGGCCGAACCGGCGATCGTGCCCTCGAGCCGCCCGACGAACAGCACGCGATCGGGGATCAGCAGGACGCCCTGCCAGTAGGCCTCGATCACCTGGCGCGGCGGCGGCATGAGCCAGCCAAAGCCGCCGCCGGCGGCTATGCCCGCCTCGGCCGCGTCGCACAGATCGTGCAGGTCGTTGCCGCGAAACGCCTTCAGTTGCTCGACCGCGATCTTCTCCATCACCTGCCCTCGGCATCGGTCTTCACGGCCGCCACGCCAGGAAGGCGGCGAGAAAAGCTAACCCCGCCGCCTGGCTCTTCTCGGGGTGGAACTGGGTGCCCACCAGGTTATCGCGCGCCACCGCGGCCACCAGCGGGCCGCCGTAGTCGGCGGAAGCCACCACCGCCGCGGGGTCGGCCGGGCGGAACTGGTAGCCGTGCACGAAGTAGACGTGCGCGCCCGGCCCGAGAGCGGCAAACACCGGATGGTCGGGGCGCGTGAGCGACAGCTCGTTCCAGCCGATGTGCGGCACCTTGAGCGGACCCGGCTCGATCGGCACCACTTCGCCCGGGATCCACCCCAGCCCCGGGTGGCGCCCATGCTCGTGGCCGGCCGTGGCCATCAATTGCATACCGACGCAGATGCCTAGGAACGGGCGCCCGCCCTTGAGCGCGGCGCGCTCCAATCTCTCCACCATGCCCGGCAGGGCTTTGATGCCGGCGGCGCAGTCGGCGAAGGCGCCGACGCCCGGCAACACGATATGGCTCGCTTCGTCGAGGTCGCCCGCCTCGGAGGTCACCCGGACGGTGGCGCCGACGCGCTCCAGCGCCTTGGCGACCGAGCGCAAGTTGCCGGAGCCGTAGTCGATGATCGCGACGTGCATCGGAGTTCAGCCGCCGAGCGTGCCCTTGGTGGACGGCACGGCCTCGGGCGAGCGCGGATCGACTGCGATCGCCTGGCGCAGCGCGCGCGCGAGGCCCTTGAAGCAGGATTCGACGATGTGGTGGTTGTTCTCGCCGTACAGGTTCTCGACGTGCAGCGTCAGGCCCGCGTTCTGGGCGAAGGCCTTGAACCATTCCTTGAACAGCTCGCTGTCCATGTCGCCCAGCTTCGGCTTGCTGAAGGCCACCTTCCAGATCAGGTACGGCCGGTTCGAGGCGTCGAGCGTGACGCGGGTCAGCGTCTCGTCCATCGGGATCACGGCCGCGCCGTAGCGCACGATGCCGCGCCGCTCGCCCAGCGCCTTCGACACCGCCTCCCCGATGACGATGCCGGTGTCCTCGGTGGTGTGGTGATCGTCGATATGGAGGTCGCCCTTGGCTTCCAGTGCCAAGTCCATGAGGCTGTGCCGGGCGAGCTGCTCCAGCATGTGGTCGAGGAACCCGATGCCGGTGGACACCTCGGCGCGCCCGGTGCCGTCGAGCTCGACGCTCGCCTTGACGCGGGTCTCCCTGGTGTTGCGCTCGACGCTGGCCGACCGCACGGGCGGGCCTTCCGGCTGTTCCCTGGACCGGCAGGCTTTTAGCAGCATCGTCCTCGACTTGCCAGGGCGCCATCAGGGCGCTTGCGGCGGCGCCGAGCGCGCCCCATCTTGAGCGCATGTCCGAGCCCGCCCCTGGCGCCCAGCCCCTCCTCTGGCACGGCACCACCATCCTTTGCGTGCGCAAGGCGAGCCGGGTCGTGGTCGCCGGCGACGGCCAGGTGAGCGTCGGCGCCACCGTCATCAAGTCGAACGCGCGCAAGGTGCGCCGGCTGGGCAAGGGCGACATCGTCGCGGGCTTCGCCGGCGCCACCGCCGACGCCTTCGCTCTTTTCGAACGCCTGGAAGCGAAACTGGAGCAGCATCCCGGCCAGCTCGCGCGCGCCTGCGTCGAGCTTGCCAAGGACTGGCGCACCGACCGCTATCTGCGGCGCCTCGAGGCCATGATGGCGGTGGCGGACAAGTCGGTGAGCCTGGTGCTGACCGGCACCGGCGACGTGCTGGAGCCGGAGGACGGCCTCATCGGCATCGGCTCGGGCGGGCCGTTCGCGCTCGCCGCCGCGCGCGCCCTCATGGACCGCGACGAGCTCACGGCCGAAGAGGTGGCGCGCCGCGCCCTGGAGATCGCCGCCGACATCTGCATCTACACCAACCGCAACATCACGCTGGAGAGCCTGTGACCGCCATTGACGCCGCCGCCGCGCGCCCCGCCGCGCCCGCCCAGCCCGAGACCGCCGCCTTCAGTCCGCGCGAGATCGTCTCCGAGCTCGACCGCTTCATCGTCGGCCAGGGCGACGCCAAGCGGGCGGTCGCGGTGGCGCTCCGGAACCGCTGGCGCCGCCAGCAGTTGGCGCCCGAGATGCGCGAGGAGGTGCTGCCGAAGAACATCCTGATGATCGGGCCGACCGGCGTCGGCAAGACCGAGATCGCGCGGAGGCTCGCGCGCCTCGCCCAGGCGCCGTTCCTCAAGGTGGAGGCGACCAAGTTCACCGAGGTGGGCTATGTCGGGCGCGACGTCGAGCAGATCGTGCGCGACCTGGTCGAGATCTCGATCGCCATGACGAAGGAACGCCAGCGCCGCCGGGTCGAGACCAAGGCCGAGATCAACGCCGAGGAGCGGGTGCTGGACGCGCTGGTCGGCGACAAGGCCGGCGCGGACACCCGCGCCAAGTTCCGCCGCATGCTGCGGTCGGGCGAAATCGACGACCGCGAGATCGAGCTGCAGGTGAAGGAGGGTGGCGGTGCGCTGCCCACCTTCGAGATCCCCGGCATGCCGGGGGCGAGCCTTGGCATGCTGAACCTCAACGACATCCTGGGCCAGGCCTTCGGCGGCCGCATGAAGCCGCGGCGCCTGACGGTGGCCGAGTCGCACCGGGTGCTGCTGGTCGAGGAGAGCGACAAGCTGCTGGACCATGAGAAGCTCGTGCGCGAGGCGATCGACGCGGTGGAGCAGAACGGCATCGTGTTCCTCGACGAGATCGACAAGATCTCGGCGCGCGGCGAGCGCGTCGGCGCCGACGTGAGCCGCGAGGGAGTGCAGCGCGACCTCCTGCCCCTGATCGAGGGCACCCAGGTGAACACGAAACACGGGCCCGTCAGGACCGACCACGTGCTGTTCATCGCCTCGGGCGCGTTCCATTCGGCGAAGCCCTCGGACCTGCTGCCGGAATTGCAGGGCCGCCTTCCCATCCGGGTCGAGCTCAAGGCCCTCACCCGCGACGACTTGAGACGCATCCTGGTCGAGCCGGAGGCGAGCCTGGCCAAACAGTACAAGGCGCTGCTGGCGACCGAGCAGGTGGCGCTGGACTTCACGCCGGACGCCATCGACGCCATCGCCGACCTCGCCGCCGAGATCAATTCCGCGGTCGAGAACATCGGCGCGCGGCGGCTGCACACGGTGATGGAGCGCCTCCTGGAGGAGATCAGCTTCACCGCCGCCGACCGGCCGGGCACCAAGATCGCGATCGACGCCGCCTACGTGCAGGAGCGCGTAGCACCGCTCGCCAAGAACGCGGATTTGCGAAAGTTCATTTTGTAGGCGCCGCCCCCGCCTCGTCGCGCATCAACTCGTCGAGGAAGCGCTCGGGGGCGTTCAAGAAGTCGCGCGCCAGGCGATAGTGCGGAATCTCGCGGTAGTCGGTCTCGCGGATGCCGGCGCCGTCGAGATGGAAGAGCTGCGCCGTCGGGTAGGTCATCAGGATCGGCGAGTGGGTGGCGATGAGCCATTGGGTGTCGCCCGTGGCCTCCAGCTCGTGCAGTAGTCTCAGGAACGCGAGTTGGCGCGAGGGCGAGAGCGCCGCCTCCGGCTCGTCCAGGATGTAGATGCCGCGCCGGGCGAACTTGTTGCGGAACATTGCCATGAACGATTCGCCATGCGACTGGGCGTTTAGCAACTTGCCGCCGTAGGAATCGAGCGCCTTGCCGCACCCGCCCGCCAGATCGTCGATATACTTCGCGAAGTCGAAGAAGCTCTCGGCCCGCATGAAGAAGCCCTTGGTCATGCGCGGCAGCCACGAGAGCCGCATGGCGCCGGCGAGCTCGGCCATGGGCGCCTCGCGGCCGTAGGCGTGGTTGCGGTTGCCGCCGGTCGGATTGAAGCCGCAGTTGGCGGCGATCGCTTCAAGCAGCGTCGACTTGCCAGTGCCGTTCTCGCCCACGAACAGCGCCACCGGGCGGCGGAATTCGAGCACCAGCGAGCCCGAGGCAAAGATCGGCAAGTCGAACGGAAAGCGCTTGGCCTCGCCTCTGCCCTCGATCCAGGCGAGGCGTTTCAGGAACGGGGAGCGGAGACTCGAGGGGGCGACCCGAGGCATGGCGTTCATATTACAGTCCGGGGCCTGCCGCCGCACCGCTCAATCCGTCTCTTCGAGAATGGCCGCGATCCTGCGGATGCGGTCTTCATCCAGCTCGGCGATCCGCTCCGCCAGCCGGTTGGCGAGCTCCGTCGCCTTGGGCGAGAGCCCGGCGGTATCGACCGTGACGCGCGGATGCGACAGCGCCGCCAGCCGCTGCAACTCGTCCACGTCGTCCCAGGCGAGGTTGAAGTAGGCCGAGATCTGCTGCACCAGGCCGCCCGACGGGCGGCCGCGGTGGCCGTGTTCGAGCGCCGAGAGATAGGCGGGCGAGACCTTGAGCGCCGCCGCCATGTCCTTGAGCAGCACGCCCTGCCGGGCGCGCAAGGCCCGCAGCTTCTCGCCGAACGGGGTCACCGCGGGCGCCGGCGCTTCAGCAGGACGTAGAGCGCGCCCATGCCGCCGTGGCGCGGCGCGGCGTAGTCGTAGGCGAGCACCTCGCCGCGCAGCGGCGCCTCATTGAGCCAGCGGGGTACCGCCGCCTTCAAGACCCCGCCCTCGCTCTTGGAAAGACCCTTTCCGGTCACCACCAGCACGCAGCGCCGGCCGGCGTCGGCCGAGCGGGCGAGGAAGTCGGCGAGGCGGCGGTGCGCCTCGGCCTGCGTCATGCCGTGCAGATCGAGTGTCGCCTCGACCGGGGTGCGGCCGCGGCTCAGCCGCTCGACCGAGCGGCGATCGACGCCGGCGGCCCGGCCGCGGGCGAGCGGCGGGAGCGCCGCGCCCGGCCGTGCGGTCTCCAGCGGCGGCGCGGGCGGCAGCGCCTTGCCCTTGAGCGGCGCCGCGTCGCGCATGGCCGCGCGCCACAGCGCCTCGTCCTCGGGGCTGAGCCTCTTAACCATCGACCAGCAGGATATGCAGTCGGCGCGGGCCGTGCGCGCCCATCTGGAGCGTCTGCTCGATGTCGGCGCTGCGCGACGGGCCGGTGATGAAGTTCACCGTGCGCGGCAGCCGCGGATAGGCGGCACGCAAGGCGGCGATCGCGTCCTCGTAGCCGCCGACCACGCGGGCCGCCTGCAGCATCACCATGTGGGTGTCGGGCAGCAGGTTGAGCGCGGTCGGCGTCGAGGGGCCGGAGACGAGCACGAGCGTGCCGGTCTCCGCCACGCCGGCGAAGGCCGGGGTGAGCGAGGCCGCGTCCGCCGGCCGGGCCGCGCCCGAACTTACCTCCAGCAGCGTACCGCCCCAGGGGAGCGCCGCCAGCCGTTTGTCGGGCGCGAGGCGGAGCGCCGCCGGCAGGTTGTGGCGGGCGAGATAATCCGCCGCCGCGCCCGGCACCTCGGCCGCCGAGGCGAGGCGAACCACGGTGCTTGCGGCGGCCTCGGCCATGGCGACGAAGCGATCCAGCAGTTCGTCGGCGCGCGGCCGGGCGCGCCGCGGTATGGGCCCGGGCCCCGGCGCCGGCGGCGGCGGAGCGCCACGGCGGAGCGACCGGCGGATCGCATCGAGCATGGCCGCGCGGCCCTCGCTCATGTCCCGCGCTCGCGCCAAAGGCTCTGGAACGTGCGCCCTTCCGGCGCCGGAAAGTCCCGCGCCCCGGTCCAGCCGCGGGCGAAGGGGAGCCAGCGGAACCGCCCGCGCCGCCGCCCGAGGCTCCCTAGAACGCCGGCGGCCAACGCCGCGAGGAACCGATAGAGCGCCGGCCGCCGGGCACAGAACGCCCACAGGCGGAGCGCCAGGCGCGAGCCGCGCGGGGCCAGGTGGCGCTCGAACTCGCGCTCGCGCCAGTGGCGCAGCATGCGCGGGATCGGAATCCGCACCGGGCAGACCGCCTCGCAACGCCCGCACAAGGTGGAGGCGTTGGGCAGATCGGCGGCGCGCTCCAGCCCCAGCAGCGCCGGGTCGAGAACGGCGCCGATGGGGCCCGAGTACACCCAGCCATAGGCGTGCCCGCCTACCGCCTGGTAGACCGGGCAGTGGTTGAGACAGGCGCCGCAACGGATGCAACGCAGCGCGTCCTGGAACTCGGTGCCGAGCATGGCGCTGCGCCCGTTGTCGAGCAGCACGACGTGGAACTGCTCCGGCCCGTCGAGATCGCCAGGGTGGCGCGGTCCGGTCGACAGCGTGGTGTAGACCGAGAACTCCTGGCCGGTGGCGGACCGCGCCAGCACGCGCAGGATCGTCGCCATGTCCTCGAGCGTCGGCACCACCTTCTCGATGCCCGCGATCACGACGTGGACGCGGGGCAGCGTCTGCGTCAGGTCGCCGTTGCCCTCGTTGGTGACGATCACCGTCGAGCCGGTCTCGGCCACCAGGAAGTTGGCGCCCGTGATGCCGACATCGGCGGCGAGGAACCGGGGGCGCAGCATGGCCCTCGCCTCGGCCAGGAGCGCCGCCGGCTGGTCGAGCGGGCGCGCCGGGTCGAGGTCGGCGTGCGCGACGCGGAACGCGTCGGCCACCTGTTCCTTGTTGACGTGGATCGCGGGCGCGATGATGTGGCTCGGCGGCTCGCGGCGCAATTGGATGATGTACTCGCCGAGGTCGGTCTCGACCGGCTCGATATCGTTCTGCTCCAGGAATTCGTTGAGGCCGATTTCCTCGCCCGTCATCGACTTGCCCTTGGTCACTATGCGGGCGCCGGCGGCCCGGCAGATGGCGAGCACTGCGGCGCGCGCCTCAGCCGCGTCGGCGCACCAATGCACCTCGCCGCCCGACGCCGCCACCCGCTCGGCGAAGCGCTCCAGGTAGAGGTCGAGATGCGCCAGCACGTGGTCCTTGATGGCGCGGGCGGCGTTGGTGAGCGCGTCGAACTCCGGCAGGCGGCGGACGGCCTCGGCGCGCCGCTCGACGAAGCCGACCCGGATATGGCCGAGCGCCGACTGTAGCTGGGCATCCTTCAGCGCGGCGCGCGCATTCGCCTTGAACAGATGGCTGGTGGGCGCCTGCATCAGCCGGGCTCGCCGATGGCCGGCCCGTCCGCCATGCCGGCGAGAACCTCGGCGACGTGGCGCGCGCCGACGCGGCTGCCGTCGCGCTGCAACTTGCCGGCGATGTTCATGAGGCAGCCGAGGTCGCCGGCGAGCACCGTGCCGGCCCCGGTGCGGTCGATGGCGGCCGTCTTTTCGGCGAGGATGCGCTCGGAAATCTCCGGGTACTTGACGCAGAACGCGCCGCCGAAGCCGCAGCACTCCTCGGCGCCCGACAACTCGGCGAGCGTCAGCCCCGACACCTCTGCGAGCAGCCGGCGCGGCTCGGCCTTGACGCCCAGCTCGCGCAGGCCCGAGCAGGCGTCGTGGTAGGTAACCCTCTCCTCGAACCGGGCGCCGAAATCGGTTATCCCGCGCACCTCGACAAGGAATTTGGTGAGCTCGTGGCAGCGTCCGGCCAGGCCCGCGGCCCTGGAGCCATAGGCTGGATCCTCGCGCAGCAAGGCCGGGTAATGTTCCCGGATCATGCCGGCGCAGGAGCCGCTGGGCGCCACCGCGTAATCGTAGCCTTCGAACGCCTCGACCACGGCGCGCGCGATCGCTTGGGCGTCCTGCCGATCGCCCAAGTTGTACGCCGGCTGGCCGCAGCAGGTCTGCGCCGGCACCTCGACCCGGCAGCCCGCCAATTCGAGCAGCTTCGCCGCGGCGAAGCCGATCCGCGGCCGGAACAGGTCGACCAGGCAGGTGACGAAGAGACCGACGCGGGGCCGTGGCTCGGGCATGGCGCGGCCACAATGGATACCGCGGCCGGTGAACGCAACTAGCTGCTGAGCGCGCGGCGCTCCGCGACCGTCCTGGGCAGCAGCAGGAAATAGCGCCCCTGCTCCTTCATGGTGCCGGCGCCGGCGAGCGCCCCATCGCCGGTGCCCCAGAACAGGTCGCCGCGCACGGCGCCCTTGATGGCGCCGCCGGTGTCCTGCGTCACCACCAGGCGGCGCAAGCGCCGCCCCGCCTCCGGCACTCCTTCGGGCCAGACGGTGTCGAGCCAGACCGGCGCGCCCAGCGGCATGAACGCCGGATCGACCGCGAGGCTGCGCAGCGGCGTGAGCGCGACGCCCTGCGCGCCGACCGGCCCGTCGCCTTCGATGGCGCGGAAGAACACGTAGGAGTGGTTGAGGTTCATGACCTCCGCCGCCTCGCCCGGATGGAGGCGCAGCCAGGCCATGATCGCCTGCGCGCTGACGCCGTCCTTCGCCAGCGCGCCGCGCTCAACCAGCGTCTTGCCTATGGCGTGGTAGGGCCGGCCGTTTTGGCCATCGTAGCCGACGCGGGCGAAAGCGCCGTCGGCGAGCTTGAGCCGGCCGGACCCCTGGATCTGCAAGAAGAACGCATCGACCGGATCGGCGAGCCAGAACAGCTCGAGATTCCGTCCCGCGAGGCCGCCCGCCTCGATCTCCGCGCGCGACAGATAGGGCTTGAGGCGGCCGTCCACGACGCGCCCGACGATGCTCTCGCCCTCGAAGTCGGCGCGGAACTCGCCGAGATCGACCGTGACGACGTCCGGCGGCCGGCGGTAGATGGCGGCGGGATAGCCTTCGTCCGGGGCGCCTGCGCCGGCAAGCTCGGGCTCGTAATAGCCGGTGAAGAGGCCGTGCTCGCCGTCCTTGCCCGCGACCTCGAACGGCACGAACCAGGTTTCGAAGAAACGTCTCGCGCCAACCTCGCCGGAGGCCTCGGCGGCGGCGACGCAAGCGGGCTTCCAGTCGGCGACCGTGCCGGCCAGCCCCTCGGGGCCGACGGCGCGAGCGTCCTCGCGCTTCATGAGGCGCCCGCAACTCCGCAGCAGCGCCGGCAGCGCCTCGTCCAGCCGGTCGGCGTCCCAGCCCGGCAACTCGGCGAAGGTGGTGGGCGCGATGCGCCCCGCCTCCTTCGGCGCGGCGCAGGCGGCAAGGCCGAGCGCCGCGACCAGGGCGACGGCGGCCCCTCGCATCGCCCTCAGTTCGAGCTGCCCGTGGCGACCAGCGTCCAGTTCGGATCGCGCGAACGCAAGCTTCGCTCGAACGTCCACAGGTCCGTGACGGTGGCGACCTTGGCGGAGTCTCCCTCCACCGCGTTGCCGGCGCCATCCAGCGTCGCGTTGATCTGGTCGCTGACGAACTTGACGGTAAGCCGTGCGCTGCGGTCCCTCAACTCCGCCTCCACGACGCTTGCCGAGGCGATGCCGACGAGCGTGGTCTGCCGCGTGTGGCCGGCCTTGGCGCGGGCCTGGATCGCCCGGTTGAAGTTGTCGAACACCTCGTCGCTGAGCAGCGGGCGGAGCGCGCCCGCATCGCCCGCGCCAAAGGCGTTCACCACGATCTCGAAGGCGGCGCGCGCCCCGGCCAGGAAGGCGGCCGGCGAGAAGCCGCGGTCGGCCGCGGCGATGCCCTCGAAGCCCGCCTGCACGTCGGCGTCGGCGCCACCCGGAGAGGCCTCCGTAGCCTCGGCGCCCGCCGCTTGAGCGCCGCGGTCCGGCAGCGGGATGACCTTGCCCTCGCTCGCCTCCTCGGTCTTGCGCGCCGCGAACGGATCGCGCCGGCGCTCCTGGCCGGTGCGCCGGCCCAGCATGCTGCGCAAACGCAAGCCCAGGAAGATCGCGATCAACGCGAATAGGATGATGTCGAGAAACTGCACGCCTTGATCCATGATCCGTGCCCGGCCGAACCACCGAGCGGCGGCGCCCGCGTCATTGCGTCGGAACGCCATCCTGTGGAATGGTGGGCGACGCACCCGGAGGATCGCCGGCCTCTCCTCGCGATCATGATTAGATAGGCAATGCCGAGGAAAAGAGCAAGCGCGCCGCGCCCGGTCGGGAGGCGGCGCTGATCCTGGTGCGCCACGGGCAGTCGGCCTTCAACGCGGTCTTCAACGAGACCCGCGTCGATCCCGGCATCCCCGACCCGGGGCTGACCGAGCTCGGCCGCGGCCAAGCGGCCGCGCTGGCGGCGATGCTGGCGCGGCACGCGGTGCGCCGCCTGCTGGCGAGCCCCTACAGCCGCGCCCTGGAGACGGCGGCGATCATCGCCGAACGGTTGGGCGTGCCGATCGCCGTCGAGCCGCTGGTGCGCGAGCGGGCCTTCTTCGTCTGCGATATCGGGACGCGGCGCTCGGAGCTGATGCGCCGCTGGCCCGGGCTCGACTTCACCGCCCTCGACGAGCGCTGGTGGCCGGTCGCCGAGGAGACCGAGGCGGAGCTGGGCCAGCGTTGCGAGCGGTTCCGCGCCGCCATGGGCGCCCTCCTGGACTGGCCGCGGGTGGCGGTGGTGAGCCACTGGGCGTTCATCCGCTCGCTCACCGGCCGCGAATTGGCCAACGGCGACTGTATCGAGTTCGACCCGCGCGAGCTGGTTGAGCGCGCGACGGCGGCCGTGCTACCCTAGTGGTCCGATCCCGACAGAAAGGACCCTAGAAGAGGGTACTTTCCGTCGGGTGAATCGGCCCACAAACCTATTGACGCTAGTGGTATTCAGCTTCCGACAAATGGCTTCCCCGTGGGAGCCATTTGTCGGAACCATACCACTAGCCCGGCGGCGTGAAGGAACCCTGAAATGCAGGACCACGTGCCAGGCGGCCCCTCGCCCGAGCCATCGGCGCAGGCGAAGCCGCCGCTGACGATGCGGGCGCAATACCTGAAGGATCTGTCGTTCGAGAGCTTTCAGCCGCCGACCGGCGCCGAGCGAAGTTCGCGACCCACGGGCGAGGTCTCGGTCGACCTCACGCTCGACCCGATCGAGGGCGACGTGTACGAGGTCGGCCTGCGCCTGCGCGTCAACGCCAGTATCGACGGCAAGCCGGCCTATGCGGTCGAGGTGGATTACCGCGGCCGGTTCGAAGTCCCCGGCGGCAACAACGACGAAACCAAGAGAATGCTGATGGCGAAGGCGCCGGCGCTGCTGTTCCCCTTCGCGCGCGCCATCATCTATAACGCCACCCTGGAAGGCGGCTTTCCCGCCCTCAACATCAACCCGGTCGACTTCCGCGCCGTCTATCGCGAGCGCAAGCTGGCGGCGAAGAAGCGCGCGGCGCGCGGCGGCGGTTAGGAGCGCCAGAGCGGCCCCTTGAGCCGGTCGAGGAGCGCCGCGTGGGCCGCCAGCTCCGCCTCGCTCGGGCGAAAGATCCGAGGCGGCCGCGCAGCACCTTTCGCCGCCGCCGGCCCGCCGGACGCCGCCGGCGTCTCGACGCCGGCGAGGTCGAGACCCGCCTGCCGGCCGCCGACCAGTTCGAGGTAGACCTCCGCCAGCAGCTCGGCGTCGAGCAGCGCGCCGTGCTTCTCGCGCGCCGCGTTGTCGATGCCGAAGCGCCGGCACAGCGCGTCCAGGCTCGCCGGCGCGCCGGGGAACTTGCGGCGCGCGATCTGCACCGTGTCGACGGCCCGCTCGCGCGCCAGCGGCGGCCGCCCGAGACGCTCCAATTCGAGGTTGATGAACCCGAGGTCGAACTCCGCGTTGTGGATCACCAGCGGCGCGGTGTCGATGAACCGAAGCAAATCGTCGGCAACCTCGGCGAACTTCGGCTGCGTCGCGAGGAAGGCATCCGACAGCCCGTGCACGGCATAGGCATCCGCCGGCATGTCGCGCTCGGGGTTGACGTATTTCTGGAACCAGGCCCCGGTCGGAAGGTGGTTGACCAACTCCAGGCACCCGACCTCGACCACGCGGTGGCCGGCGGCCGGGTCGAGGCCGGTGGTTTCGGTATCGAGGACGATTTCGCGCATCGCGCGATCTACCACGGCCGCGATCGGCGTACACCGCGCAGTCTCGCCACGAAGGCGAGGAGCGCCCGCCGGCTCGCCCGGCGATCGAGGCCCGTCGCAATCACGGCATCGGCGCGCCGCCGCTTGCCAGCATCGCCAAGTTGCTGCGCCTCGATGACCGCCAGCCGCTCCATCGTCATGCCGCGCCGGCGTAAAACGCGAAGGCGCTGCACGAAGCCCGGCGCGCTGACAACCACGGTCGCGGCGCACCGCCGCCAGGCCCCGGTCTCGAACAGCAGCGGAACGTCCAGCACGGCCACCGGCACGCGCCGGGCACGCTGGCGCGCCAGGAACCGGCGCTCGGATTGGCGGACCAATGGATGCAGAATCGCTTCGAGCCGGCGCAGCGCGCCTTCGTCGGCGTAGACGCGCCGGCCCAGCTCGCCCCGATCCACCGCGCCATCCGCTACCACGCCCGGAAAAGCCCGCTCGACCGCCGGCACCGCGGCGCCGCCCGGCGCCATCGCGCGATGCACCGCCGCATCGGCGTCATGCACGGGAATGCCGTGGCGGCGCAGCGCCGCCCCCGCCGCGCTCTTGCCCATGCCGATCGACCCGGTGAGACCGACGACGATCACGCCTGGCCGTCCTTCAGCACGAACCGGCGCAGCTCGTCCGTCACCTCCGGCAGCACGCCGAACCACGCCGCGAAGCCCGGGCGCGCCTGGTGCAGCAGCATGCCGAGGCCATCGACGGCCCGGTTGCCCCGCCGGCGCGCGGCCGCCAGGAGCGGCGTTTCCAGCGGCGCGTACACGACGTCGCTCACCACCGCCGCCGGCGGCAGCGTCGCGAGGTCGAGGTCGAGCGCGGTTCCGTCCATGCCAAGCATGGTCGCGTTCACGAGCAGCCTGGCCTCGGCGCAGGCCCTGTGGCGCTCAGCCCATGGCATGACCCGCACCGGACCGCCGAGCGCCGCCGCCAGCGCCTCGGCCCGCGCCAGGGTGCGGTTCACCACGCGCACCTCCGGCGCCCCGGCGTCGAGCAGCGCCGCCGCGATGGCGCGGGCGGCCCCGCCGGCGCCGACCAGCACGGCTGGCCCGGCCGCGGCGCTCCAGCCGGGCGCCCCGGCGCGCAAGTTCTCCAGGAACCCGAAGCCGTCCGTGTTGCGCCCCTCTAGGCGCCCGTCGTCCAGCACGACAAGCGTATTGACCGCACCGATGCGCCTCGCCTCCGGCGTGGCTACGTCGACCGCCGCCAGGGCCGCCTCCTTGTGCGGAACGGTCACGTTGGCGCCTCGGAACCCCAGCAGCAGCAGGGCCGCCAGCCCTTCCGCGAGACGTTCCGGGCGCACCGGCAGCGGCAGGTAGGCGCCGTCGACGCCGTAACGGTCCAGCCAGTAGCCGTGCAGGCGTGGCGAAAGCGAGTGCGCGACCGGCCAGCCGAGGATGCCGGCCAGCTTCGCGCGCCCGCTCAGCGCCGTCATTGGTCGAGCAGCCGCTGGCCGCGCAGAAATTCCAACAGCGGCAACAACGGCAGCCCGAGGATGGAAAAATAGTCGCCTTCCACCCTGTGGAACAGTTGCGCGCCCAGCCCCTCCAGCCGGTAGGCGCCGACCGATTGCAGCGCGCCCGCGCCGACGGCCGCGAGATACCAGTCGAGAAACCCGTCGCTGAAGGCCCGCATGGTCATGTGCGCCCGATCCTGGTGATGCCACAGCCGCCGGCCATCGCGCACGGCGACGGCGCAGCCGGCAAGCTCGTGGCGCCGGCCGCGCAGCGCAAGCAATTGCGCCCGCGCCTGCGGCGCATCGGCCGGCTTGTCGTACCAAGCGCCCTCGCACTCGAGCATCTGGTCGGCGCCGATCACAAGCGCGCCCGGCCTTCGCCGCGACACGCGCTGCGCCTTGAGCTCGGCCAGGGTCTCGGCCGCCGCCGCGGCGCTCGCCCCGGCGGCGCGCAACGACGCCTTGACCTCGCCCTCGTCGATGGCGGCCGGCTCGGCCGCGAGCGCCACGCCCGCGGCACGCAACAGGGTGGCCCTGGCGGCGCTGGCCGAAGCCAGCACGATTCCGGACGCCGTCACGTCAGCCGTCATGGGGAGCCTCCGGCGTATGGAGCTCCGTCGGGTTCCGCTCGCCGGCCCGGTGGCGGTTTAACATCTGGATGATCGCGGCCACGGTCTCCTCGATCGAGCGGCGCGTCACGTCGATGACGGGCCAGCCGCGGTCGGCGCACAGCCGGCGCGCCGTCGCCACCTCCGCGCGTACCGTGCCCGGATCGACGTACTCGGTCGCCTGGTCCTGCGCCAGCATACGCAGGCGGTTGCGCCGCACCTGAATGAGCTGGGTCGGATCCTTGCTGAGGCCGACTACGAGCGGACGCTTCACGCCCAGCAGCTCGGTCGGCAACGGACAGCCCGGCACCACCGGCACGTTGGCCGCCTTGATGCCGCGGTTGGCGAGGTAGATGCAAGTCGGCGTCTTCGAGGTGCGCGACACGCCCACCAGGATGACATCGGCCTCGTCGTAGTCCCAGCTCGATTGCCCGTCGTCGTGCGCCAGCGCGAAGCTCATGGCATCGATGCGCCCGAAGTATTCGGCGTCCATCTCGTGCTGGCGCCCCGGCTGACCGCTGCTCTTCATGCCGAGAAAGCTGCCGAGCGCGGCGATGACGGGCTCCAGAATCGGGATGCACGGAGCTTGCTGCTTGCGGCAGCCCTCCTGCAGCATGGTCCGCAGGCGTTCGTTCACCAGGGTATAGAAGACCAGCCCGGGATCCGCCTCAATGCCCTTGAGGACCTTGGCCATCTGGCCGGGCGTGCGGATCAGCGTCCAGTTGTGCTCGGCCACCTCGACGCCTTCGAACTGCGCCAGGCAGGCGCGCGCGACGCTGTCGATCGTCTCGCCGGTGGCGTCGGAGACCAGATGAAGGTGAAACACTTGCCCTCCTGCGGACAATCGGTACAGCATCTGGGGATAGCTTGGCGCCGCCGGCCGGCGGGTGGAATCGATCCCCGTTCGCCCGATTCGTTCCCTACTGCCATCCCGCTGTCGATAACTCCATGCGCCCCCGTCGCACAACGGGAATCGGCGTCATTACCCAGGCCTCTGTCCCCGCAATCCTCATCTTTCCATTTGCCGCTCTGGCTAGTGGTATGGTTCCGACAAATGGTTCCCGAGGGGGAACCATTTGTCGGAAGCTGAATACCACTAGCATTCATATGCTTGTGGGCCGATTCACCTGACAGAAAATACCCCATGAGAGTACTTTCTGTCAGGATCGGACCACTAGACCCTTGCACTCGAGGGTGGTCCACTTTCAGGGTCTTATCCCCAAGCCCAGTATACCTCGCGACGCGCCTTGGGGGCTTCCTCCGTTTAATTTTCCACCCTCGATTCGCACCGCCCCTACTACTACAACAATAAGGATTCTCTAAATTGTATAGTGGGCGATCTTCTTGGGGCCAATTGCGCAATTGTCCGACCCACTCCTCGACAAACCCTTGCTGGCGGCGCTGGCGGGACGGAAGCATGGGCTGGTGCCGATCTGGCTGATGCGTCAGGCGGGACGCTATCTGCCTGAATACCGGGCGTTGCGCCGAAAGACGCCGAATTTTCTCGACCTCTGTCTCACGCCCGAGCTCGCGGTTGAGGCGACATTGCAGCCGATCCGGCGCTATGCGATGGACGCGGCAATCGTCTTTTCCGACATCCTCCTCGTACCGCGTGCATTGGGGCAGGACGTTGCCTTCGATGACGGCAAAGGCCCGCTGCTGGCGCCGCTGGGCGGGCCGGCCGGGGCAGCGCTGCTGCGGATGGAATTGGTGGACGAGGCGCTTCAGCCTGTGTATGCGACTCTCCGCATGCTCCGGCGCGAGCTGCCGCCTGGCGTTGCGTTGATCGGATTTGCCGGCGCGCCGTGGACGCTCGCGAGCTATATGGTGGAGGGCGGCGCCAGCAAGGACTTCGCGACGGTCAAGGCCTGGGCATACGGCGATCCCGCCTCGTTCGAGCGCCTCATCGACCTGCTGACTGCCGCGGTGGCCAGGCATCTCATCGCGCAAATCGAGGCCGGTGCCGAGGTCGTGCAGATCTTCGATAGCTGGGCGGGTGTGCTGGCGGAGCCCGAGCTACGCCGCTGGTCGGTGGCGCCGGTCGCCGAGATCGCGCGGCGGGTGAAAGCGGCGCATGCCGATGTCCCTATCCTCGCTTTCCCCCGCGGCGCCGGCGCGATGTACGCCGAATACCATGGCATGGACGGCCTCAGCCTCGACCACACGGTGCCGCTTGGCTGGGCGGCGCAGGCGCTCGAGCCCAATACCGCGCTGCAAGGCAACCTCGACCCGGCGGCGCTTCTGGTCGGCGGTGGCCCGATGCGGCGGGAGGCGGAGCGCATTCTCGGCGCCCTCGCCGATCGGCGGTTCGTTTTCAATCTTGGCCATGGGGTGCTGCCGAACACGCCGCCCGAGCACGTGGCGCAACTCGTGGAGACAGTGCGTGGCTGGCGGCCCTGAGCCTCGGCCACGCGTTGCCGTGGTGCTGTTCAACCTCGGCGGGCCCGACGGCCCGGAGGCGGTCCGGCCGTTCCTCGCCAACCTGTTCGGGGATCCTGCCATCGTGGGCCTGCCCTGGCCGCTGCGCCGGCCGCTGGCGCGCCTGCTCGCCGCGCGGCGGGCCCCGACGGCGCGTGCGATGTACGCGCAGCTCGGCGGCGGCTCGCCGATCCTGGCGAACACCGAGGCGCAGGCGCGCGCGTTGCAATCGGCGCTCGCCGACCTAGGAGAGGCGCGCGTCTTCCCTTGCATGCGCTACTGGCAGCCGGCGAGCGCCACCGTGGCCGGCAGGGTGGCGGCCTTCGCGCCGGACGAGGTCGTGCTGCTGCCCCTTTATCCGCAGTTCTCCAGCACGACCACCGCGTCGTCGCTGGTGGATTGGAGACGAGCTTCGCGGCGGGCCAGGATCGTAGCGCGCGAGCGCGCGGTGTGCTGCTATCCGGCCGCCGGAGGGTTCGTCGCCGCGCTCGCGCGGCTGACGTCGCCCGGATGGGAGCAGGCCAAGGCCGTAGGTCGGCCGCGCCTGTTGGTCTCGGCGCACGGGCTACCCAAGCGCGTGGTGGAGCGCGGCGATCCGTACCAGGACCAGGTGGAGGAGACGGCAGCGGCGCTGGCGGCCTCTCTCGGCCTCGCACCCGACGACTGGCGGGTGTGTTATCAGAGCCGGGTTGGGCCGCTCGCCTGGATCGGCCCCGCCACCGACGATGAGCTCCGCCGTGCTGGCGCCGAGGGCCGCCCCGTGGTGGTGGTGACGGTCGCGTTCGTGTCGGAGCATGTGGAGACCCTGGTGGAACTGGACATCCTTTACCGGCGGGTGGCCGAGGCGGCGGGAGTGCCGCTCTACCTGCGCGTGCCAACGGTGGGCACGGCGCCCGAGTTCATCGGGGCGCTGGCGCGCCTGGTGCGCAACGCGCTGGCGGCGCCGGGGCCGCTGTCGAGTTCGGACGGCCGGCGCTGCCGGGCCGGGCGCCGTTGTCCGCTGGCGGGAGTGGGGCCATGAGCGCCGTCTATCCGTGGGTGAAGGCGCTGCACATCATCGCCGTGATCGCGTGGATGGCGGGAATGCTCTATCTGCCGCGGCTCTATGTTTATCACGCGGACGCCGAGCGCGGTTCGGCCCAGTCCGAGACCTTCAAGGTCATGGAGCGCCGGCTGCTGCGCGCCATCATCGACCCGGCGATGATCGTGGCGTGGGCGGCCGGGTTGTGGCTCGCCTGGCAGGGCGGGCTGTGGGGCGAGGGCTGGCTGCACGCCAAGCTGGCGCTGCTCCTGTTGATGCAGGTGGCGCACGCCGCCCTGGCCCGCTGGCGCCGCGACTTCGCCCTCGACCGCAACCGCCATTCGGCGCGCTTCTATCGCGTGGTGAACGAGGCTCCCACGCTGCTGCTGGTCGGCATCGTGATCCTGGTCGTTGTGAGGCCGTTTTGAGCGCGATAGACGAATAAGAGGCTAGCGGTCTGGCGCGACGAACCCTTTGGCGGCTGCCGAAACTTCGTTTGACAGCGGTGCCGGCTTTGGCTATCGAGGGAGCCCGAGCCCATCTTCCGGGGCCGTCGCCGGCCCCTTTCAGCAACACCGCCACATTCCGCGACCGCCTTCGGGGGCTCGGGCGCGGTCTCGAAATCTCTTCCCACTCCCGCGGCCGGACGAGCCTTCCGGTTCCCTCCCGCCAGCCGAACCCCAGGTCACTCCCATGAACCTCCAGGAACTGAAACGAAAAGCGCCGGCCGACCTGTTGGCCTATGCCGAGGAGCTGCAGATCGAGAACGCCAGCAACCTCAGGAAGCAGGAGATGATGTTCGCCATCCTGAAGCGCCTCGCCGACAACGAGGTCGCCATCTTCGGCGACGGGGTGCTGGAGATCTTGCAGGATGGGTTCGGCTTCCTGCGCTCGCCGGAAGCGAACTACCTGCCGGGCCCCGACGACATCTACGTCTCGCCGAGCCAGGTACGCCGATTCGCGCTTCGCACCGGCGACACGGTCGAGGGCCAGGTGCGCTCGCCCAAGGAGGGCGAGCGCTACTTCGCGCTGCTCAAGGTGAACACCATCAACTTCGAGCACCCGGACAAGGTGCGCCATCGCATCAACTTCGACAACCTGACGCCGCTCTATCCCGACAAGAAGCTCAACCTCGAGTTCGCCGATCCCACCAAGAAGGACCTGACCACGCGCGTCATCGACCTGATCGCGCCGCAGGGCAGGGGCCAGCGCGCCCTCATCGTGTCGCCGCCGCGCACCGGCAAGACGGTCATGCTGCAGAACATCGCCCATTCGATCGCGGCCAACCATCCGGAGGTCTACCTGATCGTGCTGCTGATCGACGAGCGGCCGGAGGAGGTGACCGACATGCAGCGCACGGTGAAGGGCGAGGTGGTGAGCTCGACCTTCGATGAACCCGCCTCGCGCCACGTGCAGGTGACCGAGATGGTGCTGGAGAAGTCGAAGCGCCTGGTCGAGCACAAGCGCGACGTGGTGATCCTGCTGGATTCGATCACGCGGTTGGCGCGCGCCTACAACACCGTGGTGCCGTCCTCGGGCAAGGTACTCACGGGCGGCGTCGACGCCAACGCGCTGCAACGCCCGAAGCGCTTCTTCGGCGCCGCGCGCAACATCGAGGAGGGCGGCTCGCTCACCATCATCGCCACGGCGCTGGTCGATACCGGGAGCCGCATGGACGAGGTGATCTTCGAGGAGTTCAAGGGCACCGGCAACTCCGAGATCATCCTCGACCGCAAGCTCAGCGACAAGCGCACCTTCCCCTCGATCGACATCACCAAGTCGGGCACCCGCAAGGAGGAACTCCTGGTCGACAAGGGCACGCTGTCCAAGATGTGGGTGCTGCGCCGCATCCTGATGCCGATGGGTGTGGTCGACGCGATGGAGTTTCTGTTGGACAAGATGAAGCACTCCAAGACCAACGCCGACTTCTTCGCCTCGATGAATCAGTAGGGGTTGCCCGCGCGGCCGGGCTCACGGCACGAGGATCGTCGATCCCGTGGTGCGCCGGCCCTCGAGCGCGCGGTGCGCCTCGGCCGCGTCCCTGAGCGCGAAGCTCTGGTTCACTACTATACTCAACGCGCCCTTGCCCACCACCTCGAACAGCTCGGCCGCCGCCGCCAGCAGGTCCTGGCGTTTGGCCGTGTAGGTCATGAGGGTGGGCCGCGTCAGGAACAGCGAGCCCTTCTGCGCCAGCAGCCCGATATCGACTGGCGGCACGGCACCCGAGGCGTTGCCGAAGCTCACCATGAGGCCCAAGGGGGCGAGGCAGTCGAGAGAGGCCATGAAGGTATCCTTGCCCACCCCGTCGTAGACCACCGGCACGCCGGCGCCCCGGGTCAGCGTGCGCACGCGCTCGGGCACGTTCTCGGTGCGATAGAGGATGGTGTGATCGCAGCCATGCTTCTTGGCGAGCGCCGCCTTCTCCGGCGAGCCGGCCGTGCCGATGACGGTAGCGCCGAGGTGCTTCGCCCACTGCACGAGGATGAGGCCGACGCCGCCCGCCGCCGCGTGCACCAGAATCGTCTCGCCTGCCTTGACCCGGTGGGTGCGGCGCAAGAGGTATTGCGCGGTCAGCCCCTGCAGCATCATCGCCGCCGCGATGCGGTCGTCGATGCCGCCGGGGAGCTTGACCAGCTTGTCGGCCGGCATGACGCGCGCCTCGGCGTAGGCGCCGAGCGGCCCGCTGCAGTAAGCGACCCGGTCGCCTACGCGCAGCTCGCCCGCCTCCGGCCCCACTTCCTCGACCACGCCGGCGCCCTCCAACCCGATGCCCGACGGCAGCGAGGGGACCGGATAGAGACCGGTGCGGTGGTAGGTGTCGATGTAGTTGAGCCCGACGGCGGTCTGGCGGATGAGCGCCTCGCCCTTGCCGGGCGCCGGCACGTCCACTTCCTGCCAGGACAGCACCTCGGGGCCGCCGGCCCTGGCGAAGCGGATGGCGTGCGTCTTCATCGCCGGGGGCCGCCGCCGACGAGATGGCGCTTCAGGAACGCCGAACTGCGTTCGTTGGCGAGCGCCGCCGCCTTGGCGTTCCAGTGCTCGCCGCCCTTGCGGGCGAAGGCATGGTCGACGCCGGGATAGACGTGCAGCGTCACGCTGCGGTTGCCGGCGAGCACGCGCTTCACGTCGGCCTGCGCCTCCGGCGGCACGAACCTGTCCTGCTCGGCGATGTGCATCAACAGCGGCTTCCGGATTTGCCTGGCCTCGCCCAGCGCCTTCTCGATGCCGACCCCGTAATACGACACGCTGCAATCGGCGTCCGAGCGCGTCGCCATCAGGTAGGCGAGCTTGCCGCCGAGGCAGAAGCCGATCGACCCCGCCTTGCCGTTGCACTCCGGCAGCTTGCGCAGGTGGCCGAGGGCGGCGATCAAGTCCGCCGCCCCCTTGGCCTCGTTGAAGCCCTGGTAGAGGGCGAACGCCTTCTGCCACTCCGCTTCGGTCTTGTCGGTGATGTCGACTCCCGGTTTCTGGCGCCAGAACAGGTCGGGGCAGAGCGCCACGTAGCCCTCCGCCGCGAGACCGTCCGCGACGGCCCGCATGACCGCGTTGACGCCGAAGATCTCCTGGATCACCAGCATGCCGGGCCGCCGCTCGCCCGGCCGCGCGGTCCGGGGCTTCGCCACATAGGCGGTGAACTTGCCGTCGGGGCAGGAAATCGTCGTCTTGGCCATGGCGCTCCCCGAATTCGTCTTTTGCCGCCGCACCATAGCGGCCGGCGCGTTCCCTGTCACGGCCGGCGCGCCCGGCGCTCAGCCGAGCGCCAAGGCGCGCGCGAGGCCCGCCGGGTCGGCGATGGGGAGCGAGCAAGTCTGGGCGCGGCACACGAAGGCGGCGGCGGCCTCGACGCCGGTCTTGCCGGCCGCGGGGTGACCCTCGGGCAGATGGGCGCCCGGCGCCAGCACCGTGAGGATGCGGTTCGGCAGCGAGCGCCCGTACACGGCGGCCACCAGCGCCTTGGTCGCCGGTGCGCGCGGCGGGCCCACCACCACCACCTGTACGGCGCGATGCAGCAGCTCGAGGCCGTTGAGCCAGGTGGCGAGCGGGAAGAAGTTGCGGTCGAGCCCGCCCGAGAAGGCCCGGACCAGCGCCTCGGCCTTCTCTCTGTAGGAAGGCTTTCCGGTGAGATAATGGGCCCGCGCGAACACGCCGAGCAGCGTGCCGTTGCCGGCGGGCGTCGCGTGGTCGGCCGCCGTCTTGCCGCGGACGATCACGTCCTTGGTATCGTCGGCGGTGAGGAAATAGCCGGCGCCGGGCGCGGCGTAATGCGTCTCCACCGTCAGGAGCCAGGCTTCGGCGCCGGCGAGATAGGCGGCCTCGCCCGTGGCCTCGTGCAAGGCGAGCGCCGCGCGGCACATGTTGGCGTAGTCGTCCAGCGTCGCCGGATGGCCGGCGCGTCCGCGGCGCCAACTGTGGCTGAGGCGCCCGCCCGCCGTCATCTCCGTGGCGACGAAGGCATAGGCGTCCTCGGCCGCCCCGAGCCAGGCCGGCTCGGCGAATACCGCCGCCGCTTCGGCCAGCGCCGCGATCGCAAGCCCGTTCCAGTCGGCCAGAACCTTGTCGTCCCAGCCGGGACGCTCTCTCTCTCCCCTTGCGGCGAGAAGCTTCATGCGCGAGCGGGCGAGACGCTCCTCCAGGGCCTCGTCGCCCGGCGGCGAGGCGAGCCGGTTCAGGATGTTGCGGCCTTCCCAGTTGCCCGAAGTAGTGACGCCGTAGGCCGCCTTGAACTCGGCCGCGGCCGGCCCTAGCAGGGCGTCGATCTCGGCCTCGCTCCAGACGTAGAACGTGCCCTCCTCGCCCGCGCTGTCGGCGTCGAGCGAGCCGGCGAAGCCGCGGTGCCCGGAGGGCCCGGGCGCGGCCCGCATCTCGCGCAGGATCCATTGGACCGTCTCCCGGACGCGGAGCGCATAGAGCGGGTCCCCGGTCTCCTGCCACACGAGCGTGAGATTGGCGACGAGTTGGGCGTTGTCGTAGAGCATCTTCTCGAAATGCGGCACCAGCCACTCGCGGTCCACCGTGTAGCGCGCGAAACCGCCGCCCAGATGGTCGTAGATGCCGCCCTGGCAGATGCGCTCGAGAGAGAGCGTGACGGCGTCGCGGTAGCGCTTGTCGGCGGTGCGCTTCCAGGCGCGCCACAACAGCTCGAAGATGGCGCACTGCGGGAACTTGGGCGCCTGGCCGATGCCGCCGTGCACCGTGTCCACCTCGTCGAGGAGCCTCAACGCGACCCGGTCGATGACCTCGGGGCCGACGGCGTCGGCGCTCTCGGGGCCGGCGAGTCGTTGCAGCGCCGCGCCGAGCGCGCCGGCGTTCTTCACCACCTTTTCCGGCTCGCCGTGGTAGACCTCGGCGATGCCGCGCAGCACATCGGCGAAACCGGTTCGCCCAAATCGGCTTTCGGGCGGAAAGTAGGTGCCGCCCCAAAACGGCTCGCCCGCGGGCGTCAGGAACATGGTGAGCGGCCAGCCGCCATGCTGGCCGAGGAGCGCCAGCGCCGCCTGGTAGATGGCGTCGAGGTCGGGGCGCTCCTCGCGGTCCACCTTGATGTTGACGAACAGCTCGTTCATGAGCGCGGCGATCGCCGGGTCCTCGAAGCTCTCATGCGCCATGACGTGGCACCAGTGGCAGGCGGCGTAGCCGATCGACAACAGGATCGGTTTCCGGTCACGGCTCGCGCGCTCGAGCGCGTCCGGCCCCCAGGGCTGCCAGTGCACCGGGTTGTCCTTGTGCTGCAGCAGGTAGGGGCTGGTCTCCTGGCCGAGGCGGTTTCCGGTCATGGTCGGGATCCCTTGCCCGCCTGCCCGAGCGCCGTTGCGGGGCGCGGGCGCGTCCGATAGAGCATAGTCCGTCAGGCTGGAACATGCTCTAAGGAAGGCGCCCGGCCGGCGGCACGAGGCCGAACCGGCCTAGTGTCCCGTCCCCGAAATTCCTTGCTTGAATTTCGGGGTGAACGGGCCACTAAGTAATTGAATCTAGTGTCCTGCCCCAGAAATTCGCGAGAGAATTTCTGGGGCAGGACACTAGGAGGATCGCCATGCGGGTCAAGATCGACATCGACTGCACGCCCGAGGAGGCGCGCGCCTTTCTGGGCCTGCCGGACGTGGCACCCCTGCAGCAGGCGGCGATGAAGGAGATCGAGGCGCGCATGCGCGCCGGCCTCGCGGCCATGGAGCCCGAGGCCCTGCTCAAGACTTGGATGCCCGGCGCGGGCGCCAACTGGGAGCATATGCAGAAGGCGTTCTGGGACCAGTTCGCCGGCGGCAAGAAGACCCCCGGCGGCTGACGGCCGCCATTGCCGTCCGCGAGCGACACGATATTCGCGCTCTCCTCGGCGCCCGGCCGGGCCGGGGTGGCGGTCGTTCGCCTGTCCGGTCCAGCCGCCGGCGAGGCCCTGCGCCGGCTCGCCGGCGAGCCGCTGCCGCCGCCGCGCCGGGCATCCGTGCGCGCTCTGAGCGATCCCGTGTCGGGCGAGATGCTCGATCGGGCATTGGTCTTCTGGTTTCCCGAGCTGCACAGCTACACAGGAGAGTGTGTGGCGGAGCTGCATCTGCACGGCGGGCGCGGGGTGCTGACGGCCGTGCTCGGCGTCTTGGGCCGGCTGCCCGGCCTCAGGCTCGCCGAGCCGGGCGAATTCACCCGGCGGGCCTTCGAGCGCGGCAACCTCGACCTCACGGCGGCGGAGGGCCTGGCCGATCTCATCGCCGCCGATACCGAGGCGCAACGCCGCCAGGCGCTGCGCCAGCTCGAGGGTGAGCTAGGCCGGCTCTACGAGAGCTGGCGCCTAAGGCTGGTGGCCGCGTTGGCGCGCTTCGAGGCGGCGATCGACTTTCCGGAAGAGGGGCTGCCGAAGGACCTTATGGCTCAAGTAAACCACGATGTATTGGGGGTGGGCGGAGAAATAACCCAACATCTTGATGACCACCGGCGCGGAGAGCGCCTGCGGGATGGCGTCTGCGTCGCCATCCTCGGCCCACCCAACGTCGGCAAGTCGAGTCTTCTCAACCTGCTCGCCCGGCGCGACGCGGCGATCGTTTCATCGGTCGCCGGCACCACGCGGGACGTGATCGAGGTCCAGCTCGACCTCGGCGGCTACCCGGTGATACTGGCCGATACCGCCGGCCTGCGGGCCGCTCGGGACGAGATCGAAGCGGAAGGAGTGCGCCGGGCGCTGGCTAGAGCGGCCGCCGCCGACCTCAAGATCGCGCTGTTCGACGCGACGCGATGGCCAGAGCATGACCACAACATGTTGAGCATAATAGATGATGATACCATACCAATTGTGAATAAGAGCGACATCGGGGACCTCCCAGCAGAGCCCAAGATCGCCGGGCGGCCGACCCTTGCGATCAGCGCCTTGACCGGGGCCGGGCTTGAAGAGATGCTAGAGCGCCTCGTGGCCGCTGTCGCCGAGCGCGCCGGATCGGAAGGGCCGACCCTCACCAGGGCCCGCCACCGCCAGGCGCTCACGGAATGCGCAGAGGCGCTAGCGCGCTCGCGCCGGGCACCGCTGCCCGAGCTGGTGGCCGAGGACCTGCGGCTCGCCGTCCGCGCGCTTGGCCGCGTCACCGGGCGCGTCGACGTCGAGGATGTCTTGGACGCGATCTTCCGCGAGTTCTGTATTGGGAAATGAAGACGCGATCAGCGCTCCATGCCGGATGTTTCACGTGAAACGCGGGACCGTCCTTTGACGGACCGGGCCGCGGCCGCTAAGGTCGCGTCTATGTCGGGCTACGACGTCATCGTCATCGGCGGCGGCCATGCCGGCACGGAGGCGGCCGCGGCGGCCGCGCGCTTGGGCGCCCGCACCCTCCTGCTGACGCACAGCCTCGCCACCATCGGCGAGATGTCGTGCAACCCGGCCATCGGCGGGCTCGCCAAGGGCCACCTGGTGCGCGAGATCGACGCCTTGGACGGCGTCATGGGCCGCGCCATCGACTCGGCGGGGATTCAGTTCCGCGTCCTCAACCGCAGCAAGGGCCCGGCGGTGCGCGGGCCGCGCGCCCAGGCCGACCGCAGGCTCTATCGGCAAGCGATCCAGCGGCTCTTGGCGGCGCAGCCGAACCTCGAAATGAAGGCCGGCGGCGCCGAAGACCTCGTGCTGGAGGGGCGCCGGGTGACGGGAGTGCGGACCGCGGCGGGCGATGTCCTGCGCTGCCGCGCCGTCGTGCTGACGACGGGCACGTTTCTGCGCGGCCTCATCCACATCGGCGAGGAGAAGACCCCCGCCGGCCGGGCCGGCGAGGCCCCGTCCATCGGCCTGTCGGCGACCCTGGCACGTTTCGGATTCCGGCTCGGGCGTCTCAAGACGGGCACCCCGCCGCGGCTCGATGGCCGCACTATCGACTGGGCCGGGCTCGCCGTGCAGCCGGGCGACGACCCGCCGGTTCCGTTCTCGTACCTGACGGAACGAATCGGCACCCGCCAAGTCATCTGCCACATCACCGAGACGACGCCGGCAAGCCACGCGCTGATTCGGCGCAACCTGCATCGGTCGCCCATGTATTCGGGCCAGATCGGCGCGGTTGGCCCCCGTTACTGCCCATCCATCGAGGACAAGGTGGTGCGGTTCGCCGACCGCGAACGGCACCAGATTTTCCTGGAGCCGGAAGGCCTCGACGATCCGACCGTGTATCCGAACGGCATCTCGACGTCGCTGCCGCGCGAGGTCCAGGCCGAGCTATTGCGCACCATCCCGGGGCTGGAGCGGGCGGCCATGACCCGCCCGGGCTATGCCATCGAGTACGATTTCGTCGATCCCCAGCAGCTCAAGGCGACCCTGGAGACCAGGGTTGTTGCCGGATTGTTCCTGGCAGGCCAAATCAACGGCACCACGGGCTACGAGGAGGCCGCGGCCCAGGGCCTGATTGCCGGTCTCAATGCCGCGTTGGGCGGGCGCGAGTTCACGCTCGACCGCGCCGACGCTTACATAGGCGTCCTGATTGACGACCTGGTGACCAGGGGCACGGCCGAGCCGTACCGCATGTTCACCTCGCGGGCCGAATATCGCCTGGTGCTGCGCGCCGACAATGCCGACCGGCGGTTGACCGACCGCGGGATCGCCCTAGGCTGCGTCGGGGCCGAGCGGGCGCGGGTCTATCGCGCCAAGGCGGCGGAGCTGGCGTCGGCGCGGCTGCTGCTCGGACGGCTCTCCGCCTCGCCGACGGAATTGCGCCGGCAGGGCCTCGCCGTCAATCTGGACGGGGTGCCTAGGATGGCGGCGGAATTGCTTGGCTATCCCGGCATGTCCATGGCCCGTCTGACGGCACTGTGGCCAGAGCTCGCCGGCCTGCGGCCCGCCATAGCCGAGCAACTGGAAATCGACGCGCGCTACGCCGGCTACCTCGACCGCCAGGAAGCCGACATCGAGGCGTTTCGCCGGGACGAGGCGCTAATGCTGTCGGCCGACCTCAACTATGGCGCGATCGGCGGCCTGTCGGCCGAAGTGCGCCAGAAGCTTGCCCACACGAGACCCGCGACGCTGGGCGCCGCGGCGCGCATTTCCGGGGTCACGCCGGCGGCGCTCACGGCCTTGCTCGCCCATGTACGCCGGCGGTCGGACGGCGAGCGTCTCTCAGCCTGAGCGCGCCGTGCTCACGGCCCCGGAGTTCGCCCGGATCGCCGGCGTTTCACGTGAAACGCTGGCGTGCCTCGAATGTTACGCGAGGCTCCTCGTCGAATGGCAACGGGCGATCAACCTCGTCGCGCCCTCCACTCTCTCCGACCTGTGGCGCCGGCACATGCTCGATTCGGCCCAGCTCCTGCCGCTGCTGCCGGGCGCCCGGAGCCTGCTCGACATGGGCAGCGGCGCGGGGTTCCCAGGGCTCGTCCTCGCTGTTATGGGCATGGAGGAGGTGCATCTCGCCGAATCGGACGCCCGCAAATGCGCGTTCCTCGGCGAGGTCGCCCGGCGAACGGCGCCCGGCCGCGTCGTCGTGCACAGGTGCCGCATCGAGGACCTGCCTCCGTTCGCGGTCGACGCCGTGACGGCGCGCGCCCTTGCGCCGTTGAACGTTCTCTTGGCTCACGCCGAGCCATTTCTAAAAAACCATACGATTTGTGTCTTCCCGAAGGGCCGCACCCTAGATATTGAATTGACGGCGGCGGGAAAAAAGTGGAAATTCGATTCGGAAAGGGTTCCGAGCATTTCGGATCCCTCCGGCACCGTGCTCAGACTGACTCATGTCCACCATGAACGACGCGATCGATAAGCCGGCCGCCCGCGGCCGGGCCAGAGTGTTCGCCATCGCCAACCAGAAGGGCGGCGTCGGCAAGACCACGACCGCCATCAACCTGGCGACGGCGCTGGTCGGCTGCGGCAAGGAAGTCCTCATCGTCGACGTCGATCCGCAGGGCAATGCCAGCACCGGCCTCGGCATCGACCGCGCTCAGCGGTGGATGAGCTCCTACGAGGTCATCATCGACGGCGCGCCCATCGCGGCGGCGACGCAGGCTACCGTGGTGCCCGGCATGCGCATCGTGCCCGCCTCGCCGGACCTGTCGGGCGGCGAGATCGAGCTCATCGACATGGCGCGGCGCGAGTTTCGCCTGCGCGAGGCGCTCGCGGGGGTCGCCGATATCTATGACTTTATTCTCATCGACTGTCCGCCGTCGCTCAATCTCCTGACCCTGAACGGCCTGGTCGCCGCCGATTCGGTCATGGTGCCCTTGCAGTGCGAGTTCTACGCCCTCGAGGGCCTGAGCCATCTGGTGCGCTCGATCGAGCGCGTGCAGCGGAACTTCAACCCGGGCCTCGAGATCCACGGCGTCGTGCTGACCATGTTCGACCGGCGCAACAACCTGTGCGACGCGGTGGCGGCGGACGTGCGCGGCCACTTCGGAGCCAAGGTCTACGACACCGTCATCCCGCGCAACGTGCGGGTGTCGGAGGCGCCCTCGCACGGCAAGCCGGTGGTGCTGTACGACGGCCGGTGCGCCGGCGCGCAGGCCTACATCCACCTGGCGAGCGAGGTGCTGCGCCGCGAGCAGGGCCTGGCGGCATAGGAGGCGGGGGTGAGCGAGCAAACCGTCAAACGCAATCTCGGGCGCGGGCTCTCGGCCCTGCTCGGCGCTGAGCCGGAGGGGTTGGCCTCCGATCGGGCGCGGCTGTCGCGGATGGTGCCGGTCGAGTTCATCCATCCGAGCGCGCTGCAGCCGCGCCAGCGCTTCGACGACGAGCCGCTCCAGGCGCTGGCCCAATCGATCCGCGAGAACGGCATGCTGCAGCCGATCCTAGTGCGCCGCCACCCGCGCACGCCCAACGCGTTCGAGATCGTTGCCGGCGAGCGGCGCTGGCGAGCGGCCCAGATCGCCCGCCTGCACGATGTGCCGGTCGTGGTGCGCGAGTTGAGCGACCGCGAATCCCTCGAGCTGGCGCTGGTCGAGAACGTGCAGCGCCAGGACCTGTCGCCGCTCGAGGAGGCGGAGGGCTACCGGCGCCTCACCGAGGATTTCCAATATAACCAGGAGGACATGGCGCGCCGCGTCGGCAAGAGCCGCAGCCACATCGCCAACATGATGCGGCTCTTGAACCTGCCGGACGAGGCGAAGCGCCTGCTCGACCGGGGCGAGCTCACCGCCGGCCACGCGCGCGCGCTCTTGGGCGCGCCGGATCCGCTGGCGCTAGCGAAACAAGTGGTCGCCCGCGGCCTCAACGTGCGGCAGACCGAGCGGCTGGCGCAGGGCGGCCGGCGGCGCGGCCGCCCGCCTGGCAGCGTCACGCAGAGGGACCCCGACACGGCGCGCCTGGAGCGCGACCTGTCGGCGCTGCTCGGCCTCAAGGTGACCGTCAGCTTCCACGGCCAGGGCGGGGCGCTCACCATCCATTACCGGAACCTCGAGCAGCTCGACGACATACTGCACCGCCTCAACCACCCGGCTCAAACCCTCGGTTAGCGGCGCCCGCGCGGCGCCAAGCCGGCGATTTCCATGAGTGCCTGACGGCACAGCGTGGCGTCCGGCATGCCGGTGCGCTTGCACATGAGCTCGCTGTCGACGCAGCGCCCGAGGGCCGCCGCTATGGCCGGAACGGTCCAGCGTTCGGCCTGGCGGCGGAACCGCTCCCGGTACTTGTAGAACACCTGCGGTTTGAGCGCTGCGATCGCGCTCGTCAAATCGCCGCCGGCCAGACCCTGTCCGACCGCCCGGTGCAGGCGCAAGAAATGCCGCGCGGCGGCGCGCAGGACGGTCACCGGCGCCACGCCGGCGGAGAGATGGCGCTCGAGATCGCGCTCCAGCTCCCTCTGGTCGCCGTCGCCCAGCGCGAACACCAGGTCGTCGAGCGCGAAGGCGGCGCTGTCGCCCACGCATGCCGCCGCGTCCTCGAGGCCGACGCGGCGCTCCGGGGCCGCCGCCATGTAGAGGGCAAGCTTCTCAAGCTCGGCCCGGGTGACGGCGCGGTCGCCGCCCAGGTTTTCGGCCAGATATTCCGTCGCCTCCGCATCGGCGACCAGGCCGTGGCGGGCGAGCTCGCCGGCGATGAGGCGGACGAGGCCCTCGCCCTCGTCGCGGTAGCAAGCGATGGCCGCAGCGTCCGGCGCCGCCTCGAACAGGCGCCGCAGATTGGAATTCTTTCCCAGCTCACCGGCTTCAACGACGACGAACGCGGGGGCCGCAGCCGACGCAAGGAACCGCTCGAACACGGATGCCAGCCCGTCGCCGGCGTCGCGCACTGAAACGACGCGCCGCCCGCCGGTCATCGGCAGCGCCGCCGCCTCGGCGGCCAGCAGCGCCGGATCGTCGTCGTCATGGAGCCGCGCGGCGGCGATGACGGCGACGCGGAACGGATCGTCGGCGTCGCCGGCGACGGCGCGCGCCAGCCTAACCGCTCGCTCGCGCACTAGGCCGGCGTCGGGGCCGTAGATGAGCGCGGCACCGCCCGCTGGCGCGTCGAGAAAGCGCTCGATGCGGCCGGGCGCCAGCTTCACGGGCTCTAACTCGCGCCGCGGCTGCGCGCCATGAACAGCGCTAGGCGCGTGCGGATGTCGTCGCTCAGCGCCCGGGCGCCGCGCAGGCGCGCGTCCTCGGTCGCGGCGTAGGTGGCGTAGTGCGCGCTGATGATGTTGAAGCTGGTGGTGGTCCGGCTGCGGCCCTCGAGGACGACCGTCTCGGTGTCGGCCTCGCGCAGCCGATACGTCGCGATCAGGGTCAGGTTGGCGCGGGTCGCCGTCTTGTCCCGGGCCAGCGCCAGCTCCTCCTCGATCTCCTCGAGCTTGACGCTCAGCACGTAGCGCGCGCTGTCCGGCCGGCCGTGCGGGTTCAGCCGGTCGCGCAGGAAGTTGTAGAGCCGCTGCCCGGTGCGATCGGCGATCGGCTCGATCAGGATGGTTTCGAGCCCGACCTGGGCGCTGGCCCCGGCGCGCTCGGCATAGAGCGGCTCGAAGCCGCAGCCAGCGGCGGCGAAAAGCAATAGAAACGCAATCCTAGACCACCACATTGACCACCCGATTGGGCACCACGACCACCTTCCGCGCCGGCTTGCCGGCCATGGCGCGGCGCACCTGGGCGTCCGCCAGCGCGGCCTCCTCCGCCACCGCCGCCGCCGCGTCGCGCGGCAACTCGACCGTGGCGCGCAGCTTGCCGTTCACCTGCACGGCCACCGTCACCGTGCTGTCGACGGCGAGCGCCGGGTCGGCCTCCGGCCACGGCGTCAGGGCCAACAGCCTCGCATGTCCCAGGCGCTGCCACAACTCCTCGGCCAGGTGCGGCATCATCGGGCCGATGAGCCGCACCAGGCTCTCGATCGCCTCGCGCAGCGCCCACGGCCCGCCCGCGCCGGCCGGCACGCCGGCCTCGCCCAGCGCGTTCGCCAGCTCATGGATGCGCGCCACCGCCCGATTGAAATGAAACCTCTCGATGTCGGCGGTGACCCCGGCGATGGCCTTGTGCGTGGCGCGCCGGAGCAGGAGCCCCGCGGCATCGAAGCGGGCCGGCGGCGGAGCGCCGACGTCAGTCAGCCGAGGCAAGGCGCCGGTCGCCAGGCGCCACAGGCGCTGGGTGAAGCGCCCAGCGCCCTCGACGCCCGCGGCGGTCCATTCCATGTCGCGATCCGGTGGGCTGTCCGACAGCATGAACCAGCGCGCCGTGTCGGCGCCGTAGGCGTCGATGATGGTGCCCGGATCGACCACGTTCTTCCTCGACTTGCTCATCGCCTCCAGGCGCCCGACCGCGACCGGCCGCCCGGTCTTGACGTTGACGGCGGCGCCGTCGGCCCGCTTCTCGACCTCCCCCGGATAGAGCCACTTGCCGGCCTCGTCGCGATAGGTCTCGTGGCAGATCATGCCCTGGGTGAACAGGCCGGCGAACGGCTCGTCGATGCCGAGGTGGCCGCAGCGCCGCATGGCGCGGGTAAAGAATCGCGAATACAGAAGATGCAGGATGGCGTGCTCGATGCCGCCGACGTACTGATCCACCGGCAGCCAGTAATCGGCCTCGGCGCGGGCCACCGGCGCCGCGGCGCGCGGCGAGCAGTAGCGGGCGAAGTACCAGGACGAATCGACGAAGGTGTCGCAGGTGTCCGTCTCGCGCCGCGCCGGCCGCCGGCAGCGCGGGCACGCGACGTGCTTCCAGGTCGGATGGCGGTCGAGCGGATTGCCCGGCTGGTCGAAGGCTACGTCGTCGGGCAGGCGCACCGGCAGCTCCGCCTCCGGCACCGGCACGATGCCGCAGCCCTCGCAATGTACCACCGGGATGGGGCAACCCCAATAGCGCTGGCGTGAGATGCCCCAGTCCCTCAGACGATAGGCGACGGCGCCCTCGCCCTGACCCAGCAGGGCGAGGCGCGCGACCGCCGTCGCCTTGGCCGCCGCTACGTCGAGACCGTCGAGAAACCCGGAATTGATGAGGGTTCCGTCCTCGAGATAGGCGGTGTCGCCGATGGCGAAGCCGGCCGCGTCGGCGCCCAGCGGCGCCACCACCGGCAGAACCGGCAGGCCGTATTTGCGCGCGAACTCGAGGTCGCGCTGGTCGTGCGCCGGGCAGCCGAAGATGGCGCCGGTGCCGTATTCCATCAGCACGAAGTTGGCGACATACACCTTGAGCCGGCGGTGGGCGAGGAAGGGGTGCAGCGCCTCGAGGCCGGTGTCGAAGCCGACCTTCTCGGCCGTCTCCAACGCCGCCTCGCCGGTGGCGAGCCGGTTGCACTCGGCGATGAAGGTGCTAAGCGCCGGGTTGCCGGCGGCGAGCTCCCCCGCCAGCGGGTGCGCCGGCGACAGCGCGCAGAACGAGGCGCCGAACAGGGTGTCGGGCCGCGTCGTGAACACCAGGAGCCGGTCGCCGCGGCCAGCCAACCGGAACTCGATCCGCGCCCCTTCCGAGCGGCCGATCCAATTCTCCTGCATTGCCCGCACGCGCTGCGGCCAGCGCTCGAGCGAGGCGAGCGCCGCCAGGAGGTCGTCGGCGTATCGGGTGATGGCGAGGAACCATTGCGCCAGCTTGCGCTTCTCGACCGGCGCGCCGGAGCGCCAGCCGCGGCCGTCGATGACCTGCTCGTTCGCCAGAACGGTCTGGTCCGCCGGGTCCCAGTTGACCCAGCCTTCTTTGCGACAGACGAGTCCGGCGGCGAGGAAATCGAGGAACAGCTTCTGCTGGTGGCGGTAGTACTCCGGGTGGCAGGTGGCGATCTCGCGCCCCCAGTCGAGTGACAGCCCCATGCGCTTCAGCTCGCCCCGCATGGCGGCGATGTTGGCGTAGGTCCATTCGGCCGGGTGCACGCCCTGCTCGCGGGCCGCGTTCTCGGCCGGCAGCCCGAAGGCATCCCAGCCCATCGGGTGCAGCACGTTGAAGCCCTTGGCCCGCCGGTAGCGCGCCACCACGTCGCCCAGCGTGTAGTTGCGCACGTGGCCCATGTGGATGCGCCCGGACGGGTAGGGGAACATCTCCAGCACGTAGTACTTCGGGCGCGCCGGGTCAGGGGCGGCGGCGAAGACGCCGCGCTCGTCCCACGCCCTCTGCCACTTGCGCTCGGTCTCCTGGAAATCGTAGCGCGCCGCGGACCCACTCTCGCGCCCGCTCCCTGGCCGGTCCGGCTCGCTCAAGGCGAAACCGAACTACTCGCCCACCTGGGCGATGCGCAGTTGGCGGGCCCGGGTCAGGATCGTGTTCTCGAGGTCGGTGGCCGTGTTGGGCGCGACGGCGGCGTCGATCCAGCCGGTGCCCCCGTCCGATTGCTGGCGGAACACGGCGGCGCGCACGCCGTCGGCGCGCAAGGTGCGGCCCAGGATGTACACGTTCACCTTGAAGCGCTCTCCCGGCGACTGCGGCGGCGCGTACCAGTCGGTGATGATGACGCCGCCGAACGGGTCGGCGGACAGCAGCGGCATGAAGGAAACCGTATCCAGGCTGGCGCGCCACAGGAAGCTGTTGACGCCGATGCCGCCGCCGGGCTCCTGCCTTTGGTCGCCGCCGAACAGCCCGCCCTCGCCGAGCACCGAGTTGGCCCCCTCCTCGCCCTCGTAGATCGGCCTCGCCTGGCCCTTGCTGCGCTCCACCGGATACTTCGAATCGGGATCTCCGAAGGAGCAGGCGCCGAGGCCGCCGAGCGCCAGCAGCGCGAGCCCGATCCCCGCGTGGCGCCTCGCCGACATCGCAAGCTTCGCAGCGCCGCTCATGTGCAACCGAAACTCCCGCCGGAACGACCGTCGGTTAAAGCAGACCTCCCCGGGCCGGTCAAGGCCGGCGGCCCGGGACCATGGGCTCGTTTGCCGCGGCCCTGTCCGCGCTTTTCCCTTCCCAGGCCGCGGTCCTGGCGCTATCAAGCGCCCGCCATGGGAAAGATCGTCTGGATCGCGTCATATCCCAAATCGGGCAGCACCTGGCTGCGCGCTTTCCTGCACAACCTGCTGCGCAATCCCGACCAGCCGTACGACATCAACCAGCTCACCCACTTCACCATGTCCGACAGCCAGGCCGCCTGGTACGGGATGTTCGATCCGCGGCCCACCGAGCAGTTGAGCAAGGAGGAGGTAGCGGTGCTGCGTCCCAGGGTGCACGAGGCCATGACGCGCGCCTTCCCCGATTCGGTGTTCGTCAAGACCCACAACGCGCTGATCGAGGACCGCGGCCACTCCATGATCACCCTGGAGCACACGGCCGGCGCCATCTACGTCGTGCGCAATCCGCTCGACGTCGCCATCTCCCACAGCCACCACTACGGCCTCGACCTCGACCAGTCGATCTTCGTCCTCAACCGGCCGGGCGTGGAGGGCGAGAACGAGCCCAATTACGTCTACGAGTGGCATGGCTCCTGGTCGCAGCACGTGGCGAGCTGGACCCTCCGCCCGGCGCCGAACCTGCGCGTGGTGCGCTACGAGGACATGCTGGAGACGCCGCACGAGACCTTCGGCGCCGTCGCCGCCTTCCTCGGCCTCAAGCCGCCGCGCGAGCGCCTGCACAAGGCGATCCGGCTCAGCTCGTTCAGGGTGCTGCGCGAGCAGGAGGAACGCCACGGCTTCCGCGAGCGCACGGTGAAGTCGGAGCGATTCTTCCGCGCCGGCACGGCGGGGCAGTGGCGCCTGGCGCTGACGGCCCGCCAGGTCGAGGCCGTGACCTCGGTCCACGCCGAGCAGATGGCGCGCTTCGGCTACTGGCCGTTGCCGGCGGCCGAGCCGGGTTCAAGGTGACCAGGTTCAAGGTAACGATGTGTCGGCATCGTGGCAATTTCGCCACAGTGTAACGAAAAAATGCGCGGCGGGTACCGAAGTTGCTTGACCGGCCCTCCGGCCGGCATAGGATTGCCGGCAGCACTGGCTGCTTGCCGCCTGGAGGATATCTCCGGGGCTCCGTGACGGGGGCGGATAAGGGGGCGGCAGGCGAGGCCAGGGCGCGGTATTGGGGTGGCCGGGGGGCGACCGTTCCGGCCGGTCATAGGGTAAAGAGGGAAACGCAAACATGAAATACGTCCTATACGGATCGACGGCCCTGGTTGCGGCCGGGATGATGGTGGGGCCGGCCGTGGCGGCGGAAGGGGTCCAACTCGGAATCGGAGGCTATTGGCTGGGCGCCGCTGGCGGAACCTTTGGGGAAGATTGGCGTAACCAACCGCATCACTCTGTCGAGGACCTTGAAGGGCATCTGCGCAACTGGGCCTTCAAGCAGGACGTCGAAATCCACTTCAAGGGCGAGGTGACGCTCGACATCGGGCTCACGATCGGCGCCAGGGTGGAGCTCGAGGGCCAGACCTCCGGCGACCAGATCGACCGGGTCTATGCCTACGTCAAGGGCGGCTTCGGCGAGTTGCGCTTCGGCGACACGGCGGAGGCGGCGGCGGCGATGTGCTACCTGGTGCCGGTGGCCGGCACCATGTTCGGCGCCGACAGCCCGTTCTTCAACTTCGCGAACAATGGCGTCAAGGGCCACGCCAGCAACACCAACGGTACCTGCTACGGCCTCGAGGGCGGGACCGGCGCCTTCAATGGCAACTCGACCAAGGTCGTGTACTTCTCGCCGAACTTCGCCGGCTTCTCGCTGGCGGCGTCCTACGCGCCGGACCAGGTCGAGGATCGGCGCAACATCGCACCCGGCGGCGCCGGCACGGCGTGGTCGAACAATAGCTCGCAGTCCGCGAGCCAATTCTCCGTCGCCGCGAACTTCGCCCACGACTTCAACGGCTTCAACCTGGTGGCGGGCGGCGGCGGAACTTGGAGCGTCGGCGGGTGGGAGTCGGACGAAGGCAAAAATGCCGACCCGTCGTGGTACAACGCCTACACCAACGTGTCGTTCTCGGGCTTCACCGTCGGCGGTGCCTTCAGCTACATGAACAACTGGTCCACCACCGACGACGTTGACTACTGGGTGTACGGCGCGGGCATGACCTACAACTTCGACGCCTGGACCGTGGGCGTCGGCTGGACGCACGGCAATTACGAGCTCGGCCACGACAGCACCAGCGGCGGCACCTGCGGCGGCACTTCCTGCAAGGAAGACGAGTTGGACATCATCCAGGCAACGGCGTCCTACGCGTTGGGCCCGGGCATCACGATCGAGGCCATGTTCGGCTACGACAATTATGACGATGGAAACCCGTTCGACAGCGTGTTGGGCAACTCGAACTCGGCGGGCGATTACAGTTCCTTCGAGGCGGGCCTCGGTATGGGCATCAGGTTCTAAGGTCTCCTGATCCTCGTTGCGCGGGAGGGCGGTTCGCCGCCCTCCCTTTTTTTGCGCGTTCTTGCCGGAGCACGCCTCGCCGGCGCATCCTCGGCCGCATGAGCGAGGCGGCTACCGACATCGGCGACAGATTGGCGGCGGTGCGGGCGCGCATCGCGGCGGCGGCTGCCGCGGCCGGCCGCCCGGCCGGCAGCGTGACGCTCGTCGCCGTCGGCAAGGGCCAGTCCGCGGAGCGGCTCAGGGCCGCGCTCGCCGCCGGCCAGCGTGTCTTCGCCCTGAACCGGGTGCAGGAAGCGAAGGCGAAATGGCCGGAGTTGAAGGCCGAGTATTCCGCGGCCGAGCTGCGCCTCATCGGCCCGCTTCAGACCAACAAGGCGAAAGACGCCGTGGCCTTGTTCAACGCGATCGAGACCGTCGACCGGCCGAGGCTGGCCGAGGTTCTCGCTACCGCGATGGCGTCCGGCCGGCGCCCCGCCTGCCTCGTCCAGGTCAACACCGGCGAGGAACCGCAGAAGGGCGGCGTTGCGCCGGCGGCGGCCGACGAACTCGTGGCGCTCTGCCGCCGGTTGGCGCTGCCGCTCGCGGGCCTCATGTGCCTGCCGCCGGCGGACGAGCCGCCGGCGCCCCACTTCGCCTTGCTGGCGCGGATCGCCGAGCGCCACGGGCTCGGCGTCCTCAGCATGGGCATGAGCGCCGATTTCGAGACGGCGATCCGCCTCGGCGCCACTCATGTGCGTATCGGCACGGCCATCTTCGGCCCGCGCGAAGCGTGAGTGAGCCTCAGGACAAGCCTCAGGAAGAGCCGACGCACACGCGGTCGCCGGGCGCGGCGCCGGCCAGCACGCGCCGCAGGTCCTCGAGCGCGAGCGCGACGCAGCCCGCCGTCGGCCGATAGTCTCCTTCGGCCACGTGCAGGAACACGGCGCTGCCGGCGCCCGGCGCCGGCGGGTCGTCGTTGTGGCCGAGCACCACGATCAGGTCGTAGAGGGCGTCCTCGCGCCACAGCGCCTCGTGCCGCCCGGCGCGCGGCAGGCGCACCTGGCGGTTGTACATCGCATCGCCGGCGTCGTCGCACCAGCCGTCGTCCGGCGCGAGCGCCAACGCCGGCAGCGCGGTCGGCGGCGGCATCATGCGGTCGGCGCGATACAGCACGCGGCGCATCGGAAAGCAGCCGATGGGCGTGGCGCCGTCGCCCTCGCGCTTGTCGCGGGCGACGCCGGCGCGGCCGATGGCGCAGCGCAGACGCCGCTCGCCCCACAGCGCGCCGCCGTCGGGACCGACGAACAGGTCCATGGCGCTAATACCAAGAGCCTCTGAGATCGACTCGTAGCCCGTCCTTCGAGACGCGCCCCCTTATCCTGAGCCGGCTGACCTCTCCTTCGAGACGGGCCTATGGCCCTCCTCAGGATGAGGTCAGCCGGACGAAGGGCGGGCGCTCCTCAGGACGAG
>CAYPKW010000005.1:0-81175 GCA_964411425.1 uncultured Rhodospirillaceae bacterium | reverse complement strand
GGCGCGTCGCCTTCAAGGAGACCGACCCCACGTTGAGCGCGCCCAGATTGCACCGGGCCATGTGCCAGATTTTTCCGGAGCTGGAGCCGGCGCGGATCACCCATTCCTGGGTGGGCTTTGTCGCCTACAGCTTCGATACGCTGCCGCATCTGGGCACCCAGGACGGCGTCTACTACGCCATGGGCTACTGCGGCTCCGGCGTGGCGCTCGCCAGCTATTTCGGCCATCGCCTGGGACACAAGGTGTTGGGCGGGCCGGAGGGCATGACGGCGCTCGACGGCCTCGACTATCCGACGCGCGCGTTTTACTGGGGCGACCCCTGGTTTCTCGGCGCCTCGATCGCCTACTACCGCTTACGCGACCGGCTTAATTTCTGAGCGACGCGAGCCTTCCTGCCCGGCGGCGGCGGCGCGCCATAGTCGGGTCGCGGTTCGGTATGGTTAACGAACCGGCGGACTATTTCAGTTGCGATCTCCCCCCGCGTTGTGTATTGGCGCAACTCGAATTAAAAGGCCGCCGCGCTAAGGGCTGCCCGCGAAAGGGTGAGCGGCGGGGCAATCAAGGGGGGATGTCGTGACGATCTTTCTATCTACGCTCACCGCCGCTCAGGGCTTCAAAATCATCGGCGAGAACGCCGACGACTTAGCCGGCTATTCCGTCTCCTCGGCCGGGGACGTCAACGGCGACGGCTTCGGCGATCTGATCGTGGGGGCGCTTGGGAACGATGCCGGCGGTGACGTAGCCGGGGCGGCCTACGTGATCTTCGGCGGCGCGGCGAATTTGGCGGCGGCGGACGCCGCCGACGGCACGGCCGACGGCAAAATCAACCTCGACGTCGTGGCCGCCGGTACCGGCGGCTTCAAGATCGTCGGCGAGAACGACATCGACCTTGCCGGCCGTTCCGTCTCCTCGGCCGGTGACGTCAACGGCGACGGCTTCGACGATCTGATCGTCGGCGCCTTGCTCAACGACGCGGGCGGCACAAACGCCGGCGCTGCCTATGTGATCTTCGGCAAGGCGAGCGGCTTCGTCACCGTCAACCTGGACGACGTCGCGGCGACCAGCACCGGCGGCTTCAAGATTATCGGCGAGGCCGCTGGCGATTTCGCCGGCATATCCGTCTCCAGGGCGGGTGACGTCAACGGCGACGGCTTCGACGACTTGATCGTCGGCAGCAGCAACAACTACGACGTCGGTGGGGCCTATGTGATCTTCGGCAAGGCATCCGGGTTCGGCACGATCAACCTCGACAACGTCGCGGCGACAAGCACCGGCGGCTTCAAGATTGTCGGCGAGGTGGCGGGTGACCAGGCCGGCATTTCCGTTTCCTCGGCCGGGGACGTCAACGGCGACGGCTTCGCCGATCTGATCGTGGGCGCGGTCGGCAAATACGCGGCCGGCACCAAAGCCGGCGCCGCCTATGTCATTTTCGGCAAGGCCAGCGGCTTCGGCACGATCGACCTGGACGACGTCGCGCTGGGCACCGGCGGCTTCAAAATCGTCGGCGAGGCCGCGCTCGACCGGGTCGGCATTTCCGTCTCCTCGGCCGGAGACGTGAACGGCGATGGCTTCGGCGATCTGATTGTCGGGGCGAACGGCAACGACGCCGGCGGCGGCAATTACGCCGGCGCTGCCTATGTGATCTTCGGCAAGGCGGGCGGGTTCGGCACCGTCAACCTCGCCGCGCTTGGAACCGGTGGCTTCAAAATCGTCGGCGAGGCGGCGGGTGACCAGGCCGGCTTTTCCGTCTCCTCGGCCGGGGACGTTAACGGCGACGGCTTCGCCGATCTGATCGTGGGGGCCTTCGTCAACGATAATGCGGGCGGCGCCGACGCGGGCGCGGCGTACGTGATCTTCGGCAAGGCATCCGGCTTCGGCACGGTGAACCTCGACGACGTCGCGCTGGGCATCGGCGGGTTTAAGATCGTCGGCGAGGCCGCCGGCGACTTAGCCGGCATTTCCGTCTCCGCGGCGGGGGACGTCGACGGCGACGGCTTCGACGATCTGATCGTCGGCGCCTTCCTCAACGACGCGGGCGGCGCCAACGCCGGCGCGGGGTACGTCCTGTTCGGCGGCGATTTCAGCGGCCTCTACGAGCAAGAACTGGCTGGCGGCGCCGGCAACGACACGCTCGACGGCGGCAAGGGAAACGACCATTTGTACGGGGCAGGCGGGAACGACGTCCTGAATGGCGGCAACGGCAACGACGGGTTGTTCGGCGGCGCCGGCGACGACCGCCTGCAAGGCGGCGACGGCAACGATGTGCTCGTCGGCGGCGAGGGCAACGACGTCCTGGATGGCGGCAAGGCCGACGACCGGCTCTCGGGCGGCGAGGGCAACGACGTCCTGAACGGCGGCATCGGCAACGACGTGCTCGTCGGCGGCGGGGGGGACGACGTCCTTAATGGCGGCATCGGCAACGACGTGCTCGTCGGCGGCGAGGGCGACGACGTCCTGAATGGCGGCAAGGGCGACGACCGGCTCTCGGGCGGCGCCGGCAACGACAACCTGGTGGGCGGCGAGGGCAACGACTTGCTCGTCGGGGGCGCCGGCGACGACACCCTCACCGGCAATGGCGGCCGCGACACGTTCGATTACGACTCGCTCGGCGACGCCAGGGACAGCATCACCGACTTCAACACGAGTGCCTCCGGCGACTTCCTCGACGTCGCCGACGTGCTTGCGGGCTTCGGCGGGACCGTGGCCGCAGCGGTAGCCGGCGGCTTCCTGTCCTTCGCCTCGGACGGGGCCGGCGGCACGAACGTCCTGGTCGACGCCGACGGCGCCGTCGGCGGCGCTTCGTATACCGCCCTGGTGAGCTTGCAAGGGGTAGGGTTCGTCGACATAGCCACCAGCCAGGCCCTGCTGGCGGACAACATCATCGTCTGAGCCTGGGTGGGTCTCTCCAGGCCGCGCGCGGACAACCGGACGATCGCGCCGTCGATCGGGCGTTCGAAGAACTGACGTCCTTCTCGACCAAGTTCAAGATCCTCGGCGTCTTCCCGGCCGGTCGCTTCCGCCGCGAGCATTGAAGCGGCGCGCAAGGCGTCGAGCGGTGGGACGCCATATCGGCGCTTGACCGCTCGATTGCGGAATGCTATTTCACCTTTATAGTTGAGATTGCATATAGCAAATCAGCGCTGCGCCGACTTCGCCGGCTGCCGGCCGATGTCAGGGGCCGAATCGCGGCGAAGCTGGCTGCGTACGCCGCCGATCCGGCGTCGCAAGCGGCGAACGTCAAGCGTCTTAGGGGCACGCCGGCGTTGCGACTGCGCGTCGGCGATTATCGCGCGATCTTTGAGCTCGCCAAGGGCCGCATCGACGTGCTCGACCTGGGCCACCGCAAAGACGTCTACAAATAGGAAGCGAGGCCGATGAGCAAGGTTCAAATCATTGACGCCCCTGGGGGACGCCTGGCGGTGCTGCCGCTCAGGGACTATGAGCGGCTGGTGGCGGCGGCCGAGGATGCCGCGGACCGCGCCGCCTATCGTGCCGCCAAGCGCCGCTTGGCCCGGGGCGAGGACGAGATGATTCCCGGCGCTTTCGCCCGGCGCTTGCTCGCGGGCGAAAATCCGGTTCGCGTCTTCCGCGAATTGCGCGGGCTCAGCGTCAAGGATCTGGCGGCCAAGGCCAAGGTCAGCGCTCCCTATCTTTCGCAAATCGAGACTGGCTCCCGCGAGGGAACGCTGGCGACCCTGCGCGCGCTGGCCCGCGTGCTCGACGTCGCGCTCGACGATTTGGCCTAAGCCATCGGCTGCACCCGGTCAAATTGGTTCGAGCCAGCGCTTCGCCACCTGGTGCGCCAGGCTCAAGAGCGGCGGCAGGCGCGTAACCTTTTTGGTTGTGGAATGGCACCATTTAGGTTACACTTCGACCGGGCATGATCAAGAGCTTCCGGCACAAGGGCCTGGCCGAGTCGTTCGCGACAGGAAACCCGCGCAAGGTTCAGCCAAAACACGGCAAGCGGCCGCGGATGATCCTGACCATGCTCAATGCCGCGACCGCCCCGCGACAGATGAACGCGCCGGGCTTGCGGCTGCACCCGCTTCGGGGCAAGCCGGAAGGGCGTTTTGCGGTGGACGTGGATGAAAATTACCGCGTGGTGTTCCGCTTCGAGGCGGGCCACGCCATCGAGGTGGACTATGGCGACTATCACTGACAAGCCCCCCCGCATGCATGAACCCGCGCACCCGGGCGAGATTCTGCGCGAGTTGTACCTTAACCCCCTGGCTGTCACCATTACCAAGGCGGCCCAAGCGCTGGGTGTCACCCGCAAGCATGTCTCGGCCATCGTGAACGGCCGAGCACCGGTGACGCCCGACATGGCGGTGCGACTGGCGGCGGCTTTCGATACCGAGCCCGAGATTTGGGTGAACATGCAGGCGCAGTATGACCTTTGGACCGTGCGCAGGAAGGCGCGCCCGAAGGTGAAGCCGCTGGTGACACGTAGAGCGGCTTAGAGGCTGCGCCAATCCTCATCCGGGAGACGGCCGAGCGTTCGAAGAGCAGAAATTCTTCTCGACCAAATTCAAGGCTCTCGATTTCTGAGTCACGCCAGCCGGTCCAGCTCGGCCAGCACGGCGTCGCCCATGCCGGCGGTGGTGACGGCCCTAGAACCGGGGGTCATGATGTCGGCGGTGCGGTGGCCGGCGGCGAGCACGTTAGCTACCGCCGTCTCGAGGAAGCGCGCGTCGTCGGCCAGCGCCAGCGAGTAGCGCAGCAGCATGGCGTAGCTCAGCATCGCGGCAAGCGGGTTCGCGATGCCCTTGCCGGCGATGTCGGGGGCGCTGCCGTGCACCGGCTCGTAGAGCGCCCGGCGTTGGCCGGTTGCGTCCGGCGCCCCGAGCGAGGCCGAGGGCAGCATGCCGAGCGATCCCGTGAGCATGGCGGCGCAATCGGACAGGATGTCGCCGAACAGGTTGTCGGTGACGATGACGTCGAACTGCTTCGGCCGGCGCACCAGCTGCATGGCGCAGTTGTCGGCGTACATGTGGCTCAACTCCACGTCGCGGTACTCGGCCTCGTGCAGCCGCGTCACCTCCTCGCGCCACAGCACGCCCGATTCCATGACGTTCGCCTTCTCCACCGAGCACAGCTTGTTGCGGCGCCCGCGGGCAAGCTCGAAGCCCACCCGAGCGACGCGCTCGATCTCGCCCGTGGTGTAGACCTGGGTGTTGACCGCGCGCCGGCTGCCGTCGGGCAGCCGCTCGATGCCGCGCGGAGTGCCGAAATAGACGCCGCCCGTGAGCTCGCGCAGGATCATGAGGTCGAGGCCGCGCACCAGGTTGGGCTTGAGCGAGGAGGCGTCGACGAGCGCGTCGAACACCGCCGCCGGCCGCAGGTTGGCGAACAGCCCCAGCTCCTTGCGCAGGCGCAACAGCGCGCGCTCGGGCTTCTTGTCGAACGGCAGGTCGTCCCACTTCGGCCCGCCCACCGCGCCCAGCAGCACCGCGTCGGCGCCGAGCGCCTCCGCCATCACCGCGTCGGTAATCGGCACGCCGTGCCGGTCGATGGCGGCGCCGCCCACCGGACGCTCGGCGATTTCGAAGCCTATGGCGCGCCGGTGCGCGAACCAGTCTGCGACGCGCAAGGCCTCGCGCACGACCTCCGGCCCGACCCCGTCGCCGGCCAGCACGAGCAGTTTCCGGTTAGCGGCCACGCCCTACGGCCACAGCCAAGACTTGGTGACGCGGTCGCGCGCCTCGAAGGCGTCGATCTCGGCCGCCTTCTCCTCGGTGAGCCCGATGTCGTCGAGCCCGTTCAGGAGGCAGTGCTTGCGGAACGAGTCGATCTCGAAATGGTAGCGCTCGCCGTCGGGGAGAGCGATCTCCTGTTTTTCCAGGTCCACCGTGAACGTCGCGTTGGCGCCGTTCTCGGCCGCCCGCATCAGGCGCTCCACCTGTTCCTTCGGCAGGCGCACGGGCAGGATGCCGTTCTTGCAGCAGTTGTTGTAGAAGATGTCGGCGAAGCCGGGCGCCACGACGCAGCGGATGCCGAAATCCAGCAGCGCCCAGGGCGCGTGCTCGCGGCTCGAGCCGCAACCGAAGTTGTCGCCGGCGACGAGGATCGACGCCGCTCTATAGGCCGGCCGGTTCAAGACGAACTCCGGCTGCTCGCGACCTTGGGCGTCGTAGCGCAGCTCGTCGAACAGGTTCCTGCCCAGGCCATCGCGCCGAATGGTCTTGAGGAACTGTTTCGGAATGATCATGTCGGTGTCGACGTTCATCATCGGCAGGGGCGCCGCCGTGCCGGTGAGCGTGGTGAATTTCCGCATCGGGCGTTCCTCGGAAGGTGCGCGGGTGGGCGCCTTATCGCACGAGCCGCCCGGACCCTCAAGCGACCGGGCGGCCGCCAGCCTCAGAACCCGTTCGGGTTGCCGGGCAGGAGCGTGCCGGTGCCCTCGGCGCCGAGGTCGTCGTTGCGATAGAAGACCTTATCGCCGTCGAGCGTGATCTCGAAGCAGCCGAACGGCTCGGCGTATTCCAGGCACAGCTTGTCGTCGTCGATGGTCCACTTACCCTCGTAGCGGCCTTCCGGGCTCGCCCCCAGGATGGCGCCGTCGCCGCGGTAATACTCCTCGAACGGCGCGCCCATGTCGCCGGAAACCGTGTTGCCGATGATCTTGACCCAGATCTCGGCGTAGGTGAGCGGCTCGGCCGCCTCAGCCGGGAGCGCCCCGGGCGCGCCCGCGAGCAGGCCCGTAACAAGGGCTAAGGCGAAGCGGCGCTGTCGATCGATAGGCATGGGCATTGCCGTTCCGCTGGGGCAACGGACGGAAACCGATCATAGCACGATGCCGGCCGGAAAAAGCCCGCTCAGTTCAACTCGCGCACGTCGGAGAACCGCCCGGCGATGGCCGCCGCCGCCGCCATGGCCGGGCTCATCAGGTGGGTGCGCCCGCCGCAGCCCTGGCGGGCCTCGAAATTGCGGTTCGAGGTGGAGGCGCAGCGCTCGCCGGCGCCGCGGGCAGGGCGCCGGGCGCCCCTCCGCGCCCGGCGTCGACATGGAACTAGGGCACGACCTTTAAGGACGCCGTCATGCCGGCGTCGACGTGGCCCTTTAAATTGCACAGAAGATAGTAGTCACCGGCCGCCAGTTCGGCCGTCATCGTGCCCGACTGGCCGGGTTTCAGACCCTCGACCTCGCCTACAATGTCGAGGTACTCCTCCTCGAGCTCTTTGTCGGTCTCATCATATGGGAGTCCGGCAAGGGGCTTCGTGCCGCGGATGATCAGGAACTCGTGCTCCTGGTCTTTCGACGTGTTGGCGACGTTGAAGGTCACCTTCCCCGCTTTGGCCTCCGGCGCGCTGAGAATGATGCCCATTTTGCCGTCGGCTCGGTCCCACAGCCCTACGTCGATCGCGGTGTCCGCCCGGCCCTGGCCGCCAGCTGCCGCCAGCAGCGCGGCAGCCGCCAGCGAGGACAGAAACAATTGCTTCATCATTTGACACCTCCTCGCGTCTCCGACGCGTCTCTGCGTTGCGCGATCTGTCTTGTGATTACATGTGATCGGCGACCGCGTCGGAGCATGTGTCATGCTGTCGCAGGACAAGACTACAGCTGCCAGCGACGCGGGAGGAGGTAACGCTTGCGAAGGCTCTGCTCGCCAAATCATTTTCCGTATGAAGGGGAAATGCTCTAAGTGTCCGTTCGAGAAGTTCTTGATTCGCTGGAATCGGATGTGTTTCGTTGTCGAGCACCCGAATCGCAGCAGGAGGGTGCGCGATGTGGACAGTCGAGAACCGGCAGGCCTACGAGCGAACAGGCCTTCGCTATCCGAGCGATCTGAACGATGCGGAATGGGCGCTGGTGGTGCCGCTGATCCCGCCGGCCAAGCGCGGCGGACGGCCGCGCACGATTGACGTGCGCGTGGTTTTGAACGCGATCTTCTACGTCCTCTCGACCGGCTGCCAATGGCGCGCGCTTCCCAAGGACTTCCCGCCGCAGACGACGGTGTGGGAGTACCTGGATCTGTGGAACTGGGACGGGATCTTGGCGCGCATCCATCACGCGCTCTATGTGCAGGCACGCGAGCGCGAGGGGCGCGAGGCAAGACCGACGGGCGCCATCATCCCCGGGTTTAACCCGGGGACCAGCCAGAGCGTCAAGGGCGCCGAAAAAGGGGGCCTACATTGATCCATCGGGCTTCGATGCCGGCAAGAAGGTCAAGGACAAGAAGCGCCATATCGCCGTCGACACGCTCGGCCTGATGCTGAACGCCGATGTCCATCCCGCGTCGATACAAGACCGCGACGGCGGACCGCTGCTGCTCAAGGACACGCGCAAACTCTTTCCGTTCCTCGTCAAGGTCATCGCCGATGCCGCCTATCAAGGCCCGCGGGTCGCCACGGCACTCGCCGCCATCGCCGACCGGCAGATCGAGATCGTCAAACGTGCCGACGGAACGGGCTTCGAGGTCCTGCCCAAGCGCTGGATCGTCGAGCGCACCTTCGCTTGGCTCGGTCGCTGCCGCAGGCTCGCCAAGGACTTCGAGAACCTCGCCCGCACCGCCATCGCTTTCCTCTGGCTGGTCAGCATCCGCCTCTTGCTTCGCCGGCTCACAGGAGCCCATCCATGACTCTCAACTTTGCAAACGGACTCTGAGTATGGAGTATGTCGTGTAACAATTGATTCAAGCGGACCTCCGGACGAGCCGTCGGCCGCTGAATGAAAGAGTTCGTCGGCTTGAATCTTCCTGTGAATGAGTTCGCCGGTGTCGCGCATGGTCACCTTCTCCGTGTAGCGGTCGGCATCACGGTCGAGCATGCGTTCAACGATTGCAATGGCGTTGGCGCGGCTCCGCTGAGGCACCTGCCCGCTGAAAATCCGCATTCATATGTACTGATCCCGGACAAACCGTTGACGCAGGTTGTCCTCCTCCCTACCATGGCCGTGCCATGCGGGATTCCGGAGATCGATGCGTCACCGAGATCTCCCTAACTAACCGAACCCCGGCCTCCTGGGTGGCATAGGGAGCTTCTCTACCGCCACACCACCGGGAGAGACCGATGCCGAACCTCGATACGGGCGACACCGGCTTCATGCTGCTCTGCAGCAGCTTGGTCATGCTTATGACCCCGGGCCTCGCCTTCTTCTACGGCGGGCTGGTGAGTCGCCGGAACGTGCTGACGATCATGATGCAGTCGTTCGTGTCGATGGGCTGGACGACCGTCATGTGGTTCGCCGTCGGCTACTCGCTCGTCTTCTCCGGCGACGTGGGCGGGGTGATCGGCAACCTAGACATGGCCTTCCTGCGGGGAGTGACGCTTGCGACGCCGTCGCCGAATCCCGGGATCCCGTTGATCGTGCACATCGCCTACCAGATGATGTTCGCGGTGATCACTCCGGCGCTGATCACCGGCGCCTTCGCCAACCGGGTCTCCTTCAAGGCCTACATGGTCTTCCTGACCCTCTGGCTCCTCGTCGTCTACTTCCCGTTCGCGCACATGCTCTGGGGCGGCGGCCTCCTGCAGAGGTGGGGCGCCCTGGATTTTGCCGGTGGGATCGTAGTGCACAACACCGCCGGGATGGCGGCGCTCGCATCGGTCCTCTACGTGGGCCGGCGGCGGGTGATGGAGGGGGGGCCGCACAGCATCCCGCTGGTGGCGCTGGGGACCGGCCTCCTCTGGTTCGGCTGGTACGGCTTCAACGCCGGCAGCGAGTTCCGGGTCGACTCGGTGACCGCGGTCGCCTTTCTGAACACCGACGTGGCGGCCTCGTTCGCGGCCATCACTTGGCTCGCGGTCGGCTGGTGGCAGGAGAGGCGTCCGAGCTTCGTCGGCCTGCTGACGGGGGCGGTCGCCGGCCTAGCCACGATCACGCCGGCGGCGGGCTACGTCTCGCCGGTCACCGCGGTCATCATCGGGATCGCGTCTGGGTCCGTCTGCTACTTCGCCGTGGCGTTGAAAAACCGGCTCCATTGGGACGACGCCCTCGACGTGTGGGGCATCCACGGCGTCGGCGGCGGCCTGGGGATCGTCCTGCTGGGCGTCTTCGCCTCCACCGCCTTCAATCCCGCGGGGACCGACGGCCTGGTGGCCGGCAACTGGGCCTTCTTCGCAAAGCAGCTGGTGGCAGTCACCCTCTCATCGGTCTGGGCCTTCGGCTTCACCTACGGGATTCTGTGGCTGATCGATCGGGTCACGCCGGTGAAGGTGGAGCAGGCGGCCGAGGAGAGCGGGCTCGACGAGGCGCTCCACGGGGAGACGGCCTACCTGGGCACGCGCTGAGGCCGATTCGCCTCAGGCGGATCGGCGGAGCTCGAGCAGCAGGCGACCCCGGCCGGCAGCCCGACCACCAAGCCGATCCAGTTCGAAATCTTGGCCAATGGCCAAGCGGCCTGGCATGGCGCGGGGCTTGTCAACTGGAAAATCCCGGCATGCGACCCAACCAGGCCGTTGCGCACAAGCTCAGCCCAACTCGCGCACGTCGGCGAGCCGCCCGGCGATGGCCGCCGCCGCCGCCATGGCCGGGCTCATCAGGTGGGTGCGCCCGCCGCGGCCCTGGCGGCCCTCGAAATTGCGGTTGGAGGTGGAGGCGCAGCGCTCGCCGGGCTTGAGCTTGTCCGCGTTCATGGCGAGGCACATCGAGCAGCCGGGCTCGCGCCACTGGAATCCGGCGGCGAGGAAGATGCGGTCGAGGCCCTCCTCCTCGGCCTGCCGCTTCACCAGGCCGGAGCCGGGCACGACCATGGCCTGCACGTGGCTCGCCACCTTGCGGCCCTCGACCAGGCCCGCCACGGCGCGCAGGTCCTCGATGCGCCCGTTGGTGCAGGAGCCGATGAACACCCAGTCGATCTTCACGTCCTCTAGGCGCGTGCCCGGCACCAGCCCCATGTAGTCGAGGGCGCGCCGCATGGCGCGGCGCTTGTCCTCGCTGGGGGCGCTCTCCGGATCCGGCACGCTGCCGGTGATCGGCAGCACGTCCTCGGGGCTGGTGCCCCAGGTGACCTGCGGCGCGATCAGGGCGGCGTCGAGCCTCGCCTCCTTGTCGTAGCGGGCGCCCGGGTCGGAGGGGAGCGCGCGCCAGTGCATGACCGCCAGTTCGAAGGCGCCCGCCTTGGGCGCCAGCGGGCGGCCCTTCAGGTACTCGAAGGTGGTGTCGTCCGGCGCGATCAGGCCGGCGCGCGCGCCCGCCTCGATCGACATGTTGCACACGGTCATGCGCCCGGCCATGTCGAGGTCGCGGATCGCCCGGCCCGCGTATTCGACCACGTGGCCGGTGCCGCCGGCGGCGCCGATCCGGCCGATGACCGCCAGAATGAGGTCCTTGGCGCCGACGCCCACCGAGAGGTCGCCCTCGACCGCGATCCGCATGTTCTTGGCCGGCCGCATGATGAGTGTCTGGGTAGCGAGCACGTGCTCGACCTCGGAGGTGCCGATGCCGAACGCGAGCGCGCCGAAGGCGCCGTGCGTGGAGGTGTGGCTGTCGCCGCATACGATGGTCATGCCGGGCTGGGTCATGCCCTGCTCCGGCCCGATGATGTGGACGATGCCCTGGCGCACGTCGCTCATCGAGAAGTACGGGACGCCGAATTCGGCGCAGTTCTTCTCCAGCGTCTCCACCTGGAGGCGCGATTCCGCGTCCTCGATGCCGCGGCCGCGGTCCGTGGTCGGCACGTTGTGATCGGCCACCGCCAGCGTGGCCCGCGGCCGGCGCACCGTGCGGCCGGCGGCGCGTAATCCCTCGAACGCCTGCGGGCTCGTCACCTCGTGCACGAGATGGCGGTCGATGTAGAGGAGGCAGGTGCCATCCGGCTGGCGATGCACCAGGTGAGCATCCCAGATCTTGTCGAACAGGGTGCGCGGTGCGGCCATGCGCCTCAGCTCTCCGGCGACGGGGCCTCTGCCGCCCCTTCCGTCGGCACGCCGCCCAGGCGCTCGGCGATGCGCGCCTTCTTGCCGCGCCGGGTGCGCAGGTAATAGAGCTTGGCCCGGCGCACGTCGCCCCGGCGCACCAGCTCGATGCCGGCGATGCGCGGGCTGTACAGCGGAAAAACGCGCTCGACGCCCTCGCCGTAGGAGATCTTGCGCACCGTGAACGAGGAATTGATCCCGGCGTTCTTGCGGGCGATGCACAGCCCCTCGAAGGCCTGCGAACGCTCGCGCGTGCCTTCCACCACCTTGACGTTGACGCGCACGGTGTCGCCGGGGGCGAATTCCGGCACCGCGGAATTGAGCCGCGCGATCTCATCCTGTTCAAGCCGTCCGATCGTGGTCATGGTTCGATTCCTTCCAGTTCACGCCTTGCGGGCGGCCACGTAGCGGGCCCACAGGTCCGGGCGTCTCGCCCTGGTCACGGCCTCGGCCGCCTGCCGGCGCCAGTCGCGAATCCGCTCATGGTGCCCGGACAAGAGCGCCTCCGGCACCCGCAGGCCCTGCCATTCGGCGGGCCTGGTGTAGTGCGGGTATTCGAGCAATCCCTGTTCGAAACTCTCCTCCTCCAGCGCCGCCGGCGCGCCCACCACGCCCGGCAGCAGCCGCACCGCAGCGTCGATGAGCGCGATGGCCGCCGGCTCGCCGCCCGACAGCACGAAGTCGCCGAGGCTCACCTCGTCGATCCGGCGCCTCTCCAGCACCCGCTCGTCCACGCCCTCGTAACGCCCGCACAGCAACAGCACACCCGGCCCCGATGCTAGCTCGCGTACCACGGCCTGGTCCAACAGACGCCCGCGCGGGCTCAGGTAGATCGCCGGCCGGTCCGCACCGCCCGCGCCGCTGGCCGCAGCCAGCGCCGCATCCACCACGTCCGCTCGCATCACCATGCCGGAACCGCCGCCGAAGGGGGCGTCGTCGACGGTGCGGTGTTTATCGCGCGCGAAGGCCCGGATGTCCACTGTTTCCAAGTCCCAGAGGCCCGCCTCCAGGGCCTTGCCCGCGAGCGAGCGGGCGAGCGGGCCCGGAAACATCTCCGGGAACAGGGTCAGCACCGCGGCGCGCCATGCAGGCCTGTGCCCGTCGCTCACCGCCGCTCTCCTTGCCGCGCCGCGCTCTCCGCCGGGGGGTCCGCCACGATCCGCCCGCCGGCGACGTCGACCACCGGCACCGCCGCGCTGGTAAAGGGCAGCAGCAGCGCGCGGCCGCCCGAACCCACCACCTCCAGGATGTCGCCGGCGCCGAAATTCAGCACCGCCTGCACCCGGCCGAGCGGCCGGCCGTCGCACCGCTCGGCCCTGAGGCCGACGAGATCGGCGTGATAGAACTCGTCCGTCGCCCGCAGGCGCGGCAGTGCCGCCCGCCTCGCGTAGAGCCGCAGGCCATTCATGGCCTCCGCGCCGGCGCGCGTCGCGATCCCGGCGACGCGGGCGAGCACGATGCCGCGCCCGCCCGAAGCAATGCCGCGCACCTGGAGCTCATAGCGCGCCTTGCCGGTCTCGTCCGTGAGCGGCCCGTAGGCGTCGAGGTCCGCCGGCGCGGCGGTGAAGCTGCGGACGCGCACCTGGCCGGCGAGCCCGTGCGCGCCGAGCACGGTGGCGAAGTGGATGAGATCCGCTGCGGCTGTCGGCATCGGGACTACACGGGCGCGGGTTCGCCGCCCTCTGGCTTCTCGGCTTCGGCCTTGAGCCGCTCCTGCGCCTTCTTGCGCGGCAGTTGCTGCTTGGTCTGCTCGCGGCGCACCGGGGCCTCGCCCAGGCCCGCCCTGGCGAGGAACAGCGCCACCCGGTCGGTCGGCAGCGCGCCCATCTTGAGCCAGTAGCGGATGCGCTCCGCTTTCAGCACCACGCGCTTCACGTCGTCCCGCGCCAGCATCGGATTGTAGCTGCCGATCTTCTCGACGAACCGGCCGTCGCGCGGACTGCGCGAGTCGGCGACGACGACGTGATAGTACGGACGCTTCTTGGCGCCGGCGCGCGCCAAACGCAGCTTCAATGCCATTGCGGTCTATCTCCTGTGTTTCGAGGGTCGTTTCGGCTTCGCTTCGGCCTTGTGGCAGACTGCCTCCACGTGGTGGCCGGAGGGATCGATGACGAAGGCGCCGAAGTAGTTGGGGTGGTAATGGGGCCGCATGCCCGGCTTGCCGTCGTCGCGCCCGCCGGCCTTGAGTGCCGCCCGGTGGAACGCCTTCACTGCGGCGCGCGACGGGGCCGCGAAGGCGACATGGCTGCCGGGACAAGCATTGGCCCATCGCCCACCCGCCGGCACGCCGATCCAAAAATTCGCTTGGTTGGCCGTCGCCCCGTAGCCGCAGGCGCCGGGAAACTCGACATGCCGCTCCAGCCCGAGAGGCTTCAGGGTCGCATCGTAAAACGCGCGGGCGGCGGCCAGATCGTTCACGCCAAGCGAGACATGGTCGATCATCGGTTGCGTCCTCCGAACTGCGGCCCACGCGCCATCAGGCCGGCGAGGCCTTGGCGCATGAGACCCTTCTGGCCCAACTTCGTCACCTGCTTCATGACGCGGGCCGCCTCCTGGTATTGCTTCAAGAGACGGTTCACCTCGGGCACGCTGGTGCCGGAGCCGGCGGCGATGCGCTGCTTGCGCGACGCCTTGATGAGCTCCGGGCGCTTGCGTTCGACCTTGGTCATCGATGACAGGATCGCCTGTTGGCGCTTCAGCAGCCCGTCGTCGAGCCTGGCATCGGCCATCTGTTTCTGGATTTTTCCGACCCCTGGCAGCATGGCCGCCACGCCACCGAGGCCGCCCATCTTCTGCAGCTGGCGAAGCTGGCCCGCCATGTCGTCGAGGTCGAACTGGCCTTTCTCGATTCGGGCGGCGAGCTTCTCGGCCTCTTCCCGCTCGATGGTCTCGGCCGCCTTTTCGACCAGCCCGACCACGTCGCCCATGCCGAGGATGCGCCCGGCGACGCGCTCGGGGTGGAAGTCCTCGAGCGCGTCCAGCTTCTCGCCGACGCCGATCAGCTTGATGGGACAGCCGGTGACGGCGCGCATCGACAAGGCGGCGCCGCCGCGCTGATCGCCGTCCACCCGGGTCAGCACGATGCCGGTGAGCCCGATGCGCTCGTGGAAACTCCTGGCGACGTTGACCGCGTCCTGGCCGGTCATGGCGTCGGCCACCAGCAGGGTCTCCACGGGGCGCACGGCCTCGGCAAGGGCGGCGGCCTCGGCCATCATCTCGTCGTCGACGTGGAGCCGGCCCGCGGTGTCGAGCAGCACCGCGTCGTAGGCCTCGAGGCGCGCCTTCTGCATGGCGCGGCTGGCAATGGCGAGCGGCGGCTCGCCCGGGACGATGGCGAGGGTGTCGATGCCCGCCTGCCGGCCCAGCACGGCCAGCTGCTCCTGCGCCGCCGGCCGGCGCGTGTCGAGGGCGGCCATCAGCACCCGCAGCCTGTCGCGCTGCCGCAGGCGGAGCGCGAGCTTGGCGGTGGTCGTGGTCTTGCCGGAGCCTTGCAGTCCCACCAGGAGGATCGGCACCGGCGCGGGCGCGTTGAGGTTGATCGCCTGGCCGGTAGCGCCGAGAGTTTCCACCAGGCGATCGTGAACGACCTTCACCACCATCTGGCCGGGGGTGACGCTTTTGAGGACCCTTTCCCCCACCGCGCGTTCGTGGCAACCGGCGATGAAGTCCTTGACCACGGGAAGCGCCACGTCGGACTCGAGGAGCGCCACCCGCACCTCGCGCAGCGCCGCGTCCACGTCGGCTTCGCTCAAGGCCCCGCGCCGGCGCAAGGCGTCGAAGACATCTCCCAGGCGCTGGCTCAGGCTCTCGAACAAGACGATCTCGTCTCCACGCCGCCAAACACAGGCACGCCCGTGCGCGAAACTCGCGGACGGGCGGGGCCCCTCGGGGACTTAGCTCGACGCGTTCTAAGGTCGACCGGACACTAGAGCATGTTTCGGCCGGATGGAAGCGGCTCTGTTTGCTCGGCGGCGCGGGCGATCCGGCACCCGGTCGAGATCGAGGGCAGCGAGGGCGGGCCCGGACAACAGGAACGCCTTGAAATCCGGCTCGCCCTGGAGGCGGCGGTAGTCCTCGACGGATAGCACGACGACCGCGGCCTCGCCGTGAAGGGTCACGACTTGGGGACCCTCCTCGTGCGCCCGGCGCACGAGCTGGCTGAACTACTGTTTCGCTTCCTGGAGCTGCCACTTCATTGCGGGTGCCAATCTAGTGGATGCGATCCGACAAATGAGTCCCCCTTCGCCCAAGGTGTCATCGCCGGGCGTGCCCCCGGGTTCAACCCGGGGGCGGCAATCCATAGTCCAGCGGTACGATGGATGCCCGCGTCAAGCGCGGGCATGACAAGAATGGGACGCAAGTGTCGGATTCGATCCACTAGACTGTCTAGATAACACGATCGAGAGCGAGTTCCGGTCAAGGCGCCGCCGACGGGAAACGGCGATGGCATGCGCCGCGAGACTTGGATAGAGTGCGGCGCTTTTTTGTCGCTCGAACCAGCGGAAACAGGATGCGAATAGCCGCGGCCCCGCCAGACCGATCGCGCGCCCGCGTCTGGGACGCGCCCACCCGCCTCTTTCACTGGTCGCTCGTGGGTGCGGTCGCGGCGGCTCTGGTCACCGGGTTTTCGGACCCCGAATGGTGGCTCGGCGCGCATGAGTGGGCCGGCTATTCCATTCTGGCGCTGCTGCTGTTCCGCTTCGTGTGGGCGGTCTACGGCTCGGAGTACAGCCGGATCGCGAGTTTCGCATATCGCCCGACCGCTCTTGCCGCGCACTTGCGCGGCTTGGCGCTGCTACGCCCGCCTCCCTATCTCGGCCACAATCCGGCGGGCGCGGTAATGGTCGTGGCACTCGCTCTCGTGCTGGCGGCCCTGGTCGTCACCGGCTTGTTGGTCGAGGGGGGAGAGGAGAAGACCGGACCGCTCGCGGGTGTGCTGACCTACGCGGTCGGTTACCCGGCGAAGCGGGTGCACGAAATCCTCACCTGGCTGCTGATCGCGATGATCGTAGGCCATGTCGTCGGGGTCATGGTCGAGAGCTTGTTGACGCGCGAGAACCTGGTCGCGGCGATGATCACCGGCCTGAAGCGGCTGCCCGCGGAGAGACCGCGCCCGACCTTGCGCCAACCGCGCTGGCGGACGGCGTCGATTGCCCTGGCGGCGTTGGGGGTGCCCATCCTATTGGCTCTCGTCTGGCTCTCTCGCCTGCCGCCGCTGGGCGTGCCGCGCACCGCGATCGTACCGACTTATGCCCGAGAATGCGGCGCATGCCACTGGGCCTTTCATCCCGCGCTGCTACCGCGCGCGTCCTGGCGCGCCATGCTGGCCGAACTCGGCGATCATTTCGGCGAGGACGCCAGCCTCGACGCCGCCGCGTCGGCGGAGATCGCGGGTTTTCTCAAGGCCAACGCGGCCGAGTCGTGGGACAACGAGATCGGCAATCGGTTCCGCGAGGTCGCACCGGCCATGCCCCAGCGCGTCACCGCCGTGCCGTACTGGGTGAAAAAGCACGCCGAAGTTTCCGAGGCAGTATTCGAGCGCAAGAGCGTTGGCGGCAAGGGCAATTGCGCCGCCTGCCATCGCGACGCCGACACCGGCCGGTTCGACGACGACGCTATCGACATTCCAGCGGAGTGAGAATGAAAGTATTGACGTTCCTAGCGGCCGCGCTGGCCTCTCTCGCCCTCTCCGGTTTCGCGCTGGCCGATCCGGCGCGCGACGCCCTGCTCCAGCAATTGGCGGCCGAGGCGAAGGCAGTCGATTCTGCCTTCGCCGGCTTCGCCGCCGAGCGCGGCGCGGCCTTCTTCAGCGCCGTGCACAAGGGCGGCGGTGCCGAAACGCCGTCCTGCACGACCTGTCACACCGCCTCGCCGAAGAATACCGGGCAGACGCGCGCCGGCAAGCCGATCGCGCCGATGGCGGTGTCGCTCACGCCCGAACGCTTCACCGACCCGGAGAAGGTGGCGAAGTGGTTCGGGCGCAATTGCCGCAGCGTGCTGGGACGGGAATGTACGGTGCTCGAAAAGGGCGATTTCATCACCTTCATGATGTCGCAATGACTGCCATGCAACCGAACCTCCTGCGCCTCGTCGCCCTGATCGCCTGCCTGTCGGCGCCGGCCGCGGACACGCTCGCGGCCTCGCTGGAGCGGAAGCCCGAGTTGGCCGCCGCCATGCGAACCGAATGCGGCGCCTGCCACATGGTGTACGAGCCGCAGATGCTGCCGCAGCGCTCGTGGCGGGCGATCGTGGCCGGCCTCGCGGAGCATTTCGGCGAAGACGCCTCGCTGGCGCCGAACGCGGCCAAGGCAGTGCTCGACTACCTTGCGGCCAACGCCGCCGACGCCAGCGGAACAATGCGCGGCGCCGTCTTCATGCGCGAGCTTGCCCCCGACATGACGCCGATGCGCATCACCGAGACGCCCGTTTGGCGGGGCATCCATCGCAAACCAAACGATTCGGTGTGGACCCGTGCCGCCATCCGCTCGAAGAGCAATTGCCAGGCCTGCCACGCCCGCGCGGCCGAGGGTTATTACGACGAGGAGTCGGTGCGGATTCCGAAATGAGGGTCATGGGGGCCGTCCCCCCATGATCTCCGACGCCTATGGACTCCGGGCCGCGGGCCGGGCGATAAATCGGCGAAAGTCGCCGGCGCCGGCGCCGGCCGTGGCCGGGGCGGGCAAATCGACAAGGGAGGCTTGACATGATCGGATCGACAGGGGCTGCGGCCGGCGCGTTGGCGCTCGGCCTGGTCATCGCGGCGCCGGCCGAGGCCGGCGAGGTACTGGAGCGCGTGCTGGCCTCGAAGACGCTCACCGGCGCCTACTCGGAAGGCTACCCGCCGGTCGCCTTCATCGACGAGAACAACGTGCTCACCGGCTTCGACGTCGAGGTCGGCAAGGAGATCGCGAAGCGCCTGGGGGTCGAGTTGAAACCGGTGACCGCCTCGTGGGAGGCCACCGTGGGCGGCCACTGGGGCACGCGCTGGGATATCGCCGTGGGTTCGATGACGCCCACCAAGGAGCGCGCCGAGGTACTGGACTTCCCCGGCGTTTATTACTACACGCCGGCTTCCTTCGCCGTGCACAAGGACAACACGGCGGTGAACGCCGTGGCCGACCTCAACGGCAAGGCGCTCGGCGCCTGTGCCGCCTGCACCTACGAGGAGTATCTGAACGGCACGCTCAAGATGGACGCCCAGGGCACGCCGCCGTTCGAGTTCCTGGTGAAGCCGGGCAAGGTCGTCGCCTACGAATCCGACGGTGCCGCCTTCGAGGACCTGAAGCTCGGCGACGGGGTCAGGCTCGACGGCGTGCTATCCAATCTGCCCACGCTGGCCGAGGCGGTGAAGAACGGGCTTCCGTTCCGCATCATCGAGCCGGCGGTGTTCTACGAGCCGCTGGCGGTGGCGGTGGACAAGGGCGATGCCGAGTTCACGGCCAAGATCGCCGAGATCGTGGCCGAGATGCACGCCGACGGCACGCTGACGGCGCTCTCGAACAAGTGGTTCGGGGTCGATCTCACCAAGGCGCAGTAACGCCCCGGCGCGGCGACACGGGTTGGACGTAGGGCCGGCCTCGGCCTATAAGCTTGGCCGCCATGCCGGATGACGCCACCAGCGCCGAGGCCGTGCGGGTCGTCACCTTCGGCTGCCGGCTCAACGCCTACGAATCGGAGGTGATGCGGGCCCACGCGGCGGCCGCAGGGCTGGGCCTAACTGTCCTCATCAATACTTGCGCCGTGACGGCGGAGGCCGAGCGCCAGGCGCGCCAGGCGATCCGCCGGGCGCGGCGCCTGCACCCGGACGCCCGCATCGTCGTCACCGGCTGCGCGGCGCAGATCGACCCGGGGCGCTTCGCCGCCATGGCCGAGGTCGACCACGTCATCGGCAACGCGGAAAAGCTGAAGGCGGAGAGTTTCCGGGCGCTTGCCGGCGGCCGGCGGATCGAGGTCACCGACATCATGACGGTGCGCGAGACCGCCGGCCATCTCGTTGCCGGCTTCGACGGCCGGGCGCGCGCCTTCGTCCAGGTGCAGCAGGGCTGCGACCACCGCTGCACCTTCTGCATCATCCCTTACGCCCGCGGCCCCAGCCGCAGCGTGCCGGTGGCGACCGTCGTCGCCGAGGTGCGGGCGCTGGTCGAGCGCGGCCGGCGCGAGGTGGTGCTGACCGGCGTCGATCTCACCGCCTACGGCGGCGACCTTTCCGGCGCGCCCGGCCTCGGGCGCCTGGTCAGCCTGCTGCTGTCGGGCGTACCGGAGCTGGCGCGCCTGCGGCTCAGCTCGCTCGACCCGATCGAGATCGACGACGAGCTCGTCGAGCTCGTCGCCGGCGAGCCGCGCCTGATGCCGCATCTGCATTTGAGCCTGCAGGCGGGAGACGATCTGGTTCTGAAACGCATGAAGCGGCGCCACTCTCGCGCCGACGCGGTCCTGTTCTGCGAACGGGTCCGGCGCCTGCGGCCCGGCATCGCGCTGGGCGCCGACCTCATCGCCGGGTTCCCGACCGAGACCGAGGACATGTTCCGCCGCAGCCTCGATCTGGTGGCCGACTGCGGCCTCGATTTCCTGCACGTCTTCCCCTATTCGCCGCGCCCCGGCACGCCGGCGGCGCGGATGCCGCAGGTGGACGAAGACGTGCGCCGCGAGCGCGCCCGGCGGCTGCGCCAAGCCGGCGCCGCACGCCGGCGGCTGTTTCTGGATAGCCGCGTCGGCAGCCGCGCCGCCGTGCTGGTGGAGCGCGTGGGCGAGGACGGCCGGGCGTTCGGCCACAGCGAGCACTTCGCGCCGGTGCGGCTCGACGGGCATGCCGCGCCCGGCACGATCGTCGAGGCGCGCATCGCCGCGACGGCCGCGGAGGAACTGCTGGGCTCGCTCGACGACCGGCGATGAACGAGGCCGACAACGCCGTCGAGGCGGCCCCTGAGAGCCTATTTCGGAACTCGTCATGGCCGCGACGCGAGCGCATTTTGCCGAGGCGCAGGAGCTGCGGGGAAGCTGATCTTGCCGATCGGCGACGAAGCGGCGACGAACGCATTCGGCCAAAAGCGCCGCGTCCCTGCGGGCTGCGGCGCAAATCGCCGGCTGCGGCGTCGAAGCCCTTGATCGTATGCTTGATACGCTCCGCGGGCTTCTCCTGGCAGCCGACGATTTTCGACCGGCAGCGCGGCTCATGAGGAGTTCCGAAACAGGCTCTGAAGGCTGGCTCGCCCGGCTGCGGCAAGGCCTCGCCCGTTCGGCCGGCCGGCTGAGCGAGGGCATCGCCGGGATCCTCGCGGCGCGCAGGCTCGACGCCGCCGCGCTCGGCCTGCTGGAAGAGCTGCTGATCGCCGCCGACCTGGGGCCGGCGACGGCGGCCGGCCTGGTCCGGGACCTGGCGAGGACGCGCTTCGAGGGGGAAGCTTCGGCCGAGGACGTGCGCCGGGCGCTTGCGCTCGACATCGAGCGCATCCTAGAGCCGGTGGCGCGCCCGCTCAGCATCGACCCCGCGGCCAAGCCCGCGGTGGTGCTGGTCGTGGGCGTGAACGGCAGCGGCAAGACCACCACCATCGGCAAGCTCGCGCGGCTGTTCAAGGCCGAGGGGCGGCGCGTCATGCTGGTCGCGGGCGACACCTTCCGCGCCGCCGCCGTCGACCAGCTAAAGCTGTGGGGCGAGCGCGTCGGCGTGCCGGTGATGGCGCGCGAGGCGGGCGCCGATCCGGCCGGGCTCGCCTACGACGCGCTCGTCGAGGCGCGCGAGCTCGGCATCGACCTGTTGCTGATCGACACCGCCGGCCGGCTGCACAACAAGTCGCACCTGATGGCCGAATTGCAGAAGTTGATCCGCGTGCTGCGCAAGCTCGAGCCGGCGGCGCCGCACCACTGCCTGTTGGTGCTCGACGCCACGGTCGGCCAGAACGCCCACGCCCAGGTCGAGGCCTTCCGCGACATGACCGAGGTGAGCGGCCTCGTCGTCACCAAGCTCGACGGCACGGCGCGCGGCGGGGTGCTGGTGGCGCTGGCGCAGCGCTTCGGGCTGCCGATCCACGCCATCGGCGTGGGCGAGGGCGCCGACGACCTGCGCCCGTTCGAGGCCGGGGCGTTCGCCCGCTCGCTGCTCGGCCTCCAGAGCGCCACATAGCCCATGCCCGACGCCGCCGTCATCTTGCTGGTCCTGCTGGCGGCGGTCATGCACGCCATCTGGAACGCGCTGGTCAAGGCCGGCTCGGACAAGACGGTGATGCAGACGCTGGTGATCTTCTTCTCGTGCCTGCCGGCGGTTGGGGCGCTGCCCTTCCTGCCGCTGCCCGCGCCGGCGAGCTGGCCGATGCTGGCCATCTCGATGCTGGTGCACGGCGGCTACTACGTGACGCTCGTCAACGCCTATCGCGCGGGCGACCTCAACCAGGTGTATCCGATCGCGCGCGGCGCCTCGCCCGTGCTGGTGGGGCTCGGCGCCTGGGGCTTCGCCGGCGAGGCCATGGGCGCCGTCGAGCTTGGCGGCCTCGCCATCGTCTGCATCGGCGTCGTCAGCCTGGCGGCGCCGCGCCGGCGCGGCCCGGCCGCGCAGGGCCGTGCCGTCGGCTTCGCGCTCGCCACCGCCGTCACCATCGCGCTCTATTCGGTGGCCGACGGCATGGGCGTCAGGCGCGCCGGCAACCCGTTCAGCTACATCGCCTGGCTGTTGGCGCTGGAGGCGCCGCTGGTGCTGATCGTCGGGCTGTGGCTCAGGCGCGGGCGCATCGCGCTGGCCTTCGGGCCGCACCTCAAGACGGCGCTCGCCGGCGGCCTCATCGCGGGCGCGGGCTACGGCATCGTGATCTGGGCCATGAGCCGGATGCCGATGGCGCAGGTCTCGGCCTTGCGCGAGACGAGCGTCATCATAGCCGCCCTCATCGGCACGCTGCTGCTGGGCGAATCCTTCGGCCCGCGGCGCGTCGCGGCGGCCGTCCTGGTGGCGGCAGGCAACGCGCTTCTGCACCTGCCGGGCTGAGGCGTCGGCAGTTGCCAAACTTCCCCGGCGGGTTGCTTCTTGGGCCGGCGGCGATGGCCCCGCCCCGCGGGCGGGCACGGCAAGGCCATCGATGGGATCGGGTCAAGCGTCGGGTTACTCAACCCGCACAGCAGGACAGCTTCGTTACGTCCTTCGTGAAGCCAAGGGCGGCCAGCTTCAGCGCCTCCACCGTCGTGAGATAGGGGAAGATCGTCTCTGCCAGATCGGTGACCGTAAGGCCGCACTTGATGGCGAGCGCAGCAGTCTGAATGCTGTCGCCGGCCTCCGGCGCAAGCATATGCGCCCCAAGCAGTCGTCCGGTGGCGCGGTCGGCCACGAGCTTGATCAGCCCGCGGGTGTCGCGCGCGGCAATGGCGCGCGGCACGTAGTCGAGCGGCAGGACAGAGGTCTTGACCCGATGGCCCGCCGCGCGGGCCGCGGCCTCCGTCAGGCCAACGCTCGCCACCTGGGGATCGGTGAACGTGACTTCCGGCATGGCCGCGTCGTCGTAACGCCGACCGTCGCCATTGAGCGCGTTTTCAGCGGCGATCTTGCCCGCATATGCCGCCATGTACACGAACATGTCGCGTCCGGTCACGTCCCCCACCGCGTAGGTACCGGGCCGCGTCGTGCGCAACCTGTCATCGACCTTGATACCGCCGTTCGACGCGACCTCGACGCCGACCTCATCGAGGCCGAGAGCGGAGGAGTTGGGTTTACGGCCCGCGGCCACCAGCACCTGCTCGGCGGTTATCTCCCTTCGGCTGGCATCCGCCATGCGAAGCGCGATCCGAGCGCCCTTCCCGGTTGTTTCGATCGATTCGTATGTGACACCGCAGACAACCTCGATCCTCTCGTCTCGCAAGTAGCGCGCGAGAGCGTCCGCGATCTCGGGTTCGGCCTGGGGCAGCAGCCGGGAACGGGAGGTTATCGTCACTCCTACGCCGGCGCGCGCAAACAGCTGTCCGAGCTCGCAGCCGACGAAGCCGCCGCCAATCACGACGAGCGATGCGGGAAGCTTCTTGAGCGCGAGCGCGGTCGTGCTGTTGAGCACAGAAACACGGTCGATCCCCGGTATCGAGGGAATCGCCGGCGACGCTCCGGTGGCGATGATCGTCTTGCGGGCTCTGTACAGATCGCCGTTGACCGCAACGCCATCGGGCGCGAGATGCGCCGGTCCTTCGACGTAGGCGATGTTGTTGTAGGCCGGAAGGATGTCGATGTACTTCGCCTGGCGCAGGCCGTCCACGAGTTTATCCTTTTGGGCGACCAGTGCCACCCAGTCATCGAGGCTGGCCTCCGCCGCAATCCCCGCGAACCGAGATGCCGCGCGCGCCCGATGCAGCGTCTCCGTGGCACGGATGAGCGTCTTCGATGGGACGCAGCCGATGTTGACGCAAGTGCCGCCGATGGTTCCGTGACCGATCAGCGCTACCTGTGCGCCGAGCTCCGCGGCACGGATGGCCGCCGCGAAACCGGCCGACCCGGCGCCGATGACCGCAAGGTCGGGTGAGCGGCCATGCCCGTTCCCGCCGTCGCCGAAGCAGTCGTCTTTCGACTGGGTCATCATCGGACTTTCATTTCATTGTCTGCGCTTATCTCGCAGCAGGCATCGGCCACCGGCCCCCGCCTCAGTCGATACAAGCCGTAGCCGACCATGCCTAGACATAGCGCCAAGGCGGGAAAGAGGACGTAGTCGATCCATCCCAACCATGCCGACAGTCCCACGGCACCGAGGAGCACGACGAGAACCGGGGTAAAACAGCACAGCGCGGCGATCACCGTCCCCGTGACGCCCGTAGAAAGGATTTTTCGATTATTCATCGCTGAAGCTCTACCTCACTGCGCGGCGAGCTGCGACGGATAGCCGGCGTTGGTGGTCGCGCTGACCAAGTCGCCGACGCTCGCCTTGGCATCGTCGAAGGTGACCACGGCCGTCTTCTGCTCCAATGACACTTCCACCTTGCTCACGCCCGAAACCTCGGCGAGGCTCCCCTTCACGATCACGGGGCATGACACACAGGTCATGCCGGGGACACTCAGCGTGACGGTCCGTTCGGCAGCGAGCGCCCCACCGGCGAACGCGAGGACTGTGACAGCGAGGATTGCAGAGATGACGTGCTTCATCTTGAAGATCCTTCTCACGCGTCGGAAACGAGCGGCAGCCAATATGAGAACGTCATGGCCGCCAGGACCAAGACGGTCGCCGTCCACAACCCGATCTTCGCGATCCGGTTCGATGCCGGGCGGGCACAGTAGGAGCTATCGGCGCAGGCCGTGGTGGCTTTCGGCTTGTGGTAGACCATGAAGAACCCGACGGCCAGGACCGCCACGGTCGATACCACGAAGATCGGCTTGTAGGGCGCCAGAGCGGTCAGGTTGCCGATCCACGCCCCGCTTACACCGAGGGTGAACAAGGTGAAGGGAATGATACAGCAGGCGGAGGCGCCGATCGCCCCGAGGACGCTCGCCCCCGAAATCAATGCCTTTCGCGCGCTCATGTCCTTGGCGGGGGTGGCCGCCTCCGCGCTCCCTGCCAGGACTGCGGCCTCGTCGCTCATCTGCTGGACCCTCGAATCGTTGCCCTGGCGCATTTGTAGGGTCTGTAGTAACTACAGACTCAAGGGAAATCTTTTCACGGTCCCGTGATGGACAGAATTGCAACCCGGGCATCGAGCCTCGGCATCGGCGCGCTCTCGAAGCGAACCGGATGCAACATCGAGACGATACGCTATTACGAGCGGATCGGATTGCTCCGGCAACCAATGCGAAGCGAAGGTGGATTCCGACAATACGGCGATGACGATATGAAGCGGCTCACCTTCATTCGCCGATCGAGGGGCCTCGGCTTCAAGATCGACGAAGTGCGTGCGCTTCTGAAATTCGCCGACGATCGGCGCCGCTCTTGTGCCGAGGTGCGCGACCTAGCCGCGGCACACTTGCAGGATGTCCGCAGGAAGATTGCGGACCTTAACAAGATGGATCGTGTCCTGAACGAGATGATCGCGCGCTGCGCCGACGGCACCGTGCCGGAGTGCCCTCTCATCGAGTCCCTTTCGGAACTGCGATCTTGACCGTCATCCCAAGCTTGGTCCGGGCCGTCGTCGCCGGCGCCATCGCTTCCCCCTACGGCCGGTAGCTGACGCGCCAGACGACGTTGCCCACGTCGTCGGCGACGAGCAGGCTGCCGTCGGCCGCCACGGCGAGGCCGGCGGGACGGCCCCACACGCGCGCCTTGTCGCGGCCCTCGCTCCAGAACCCGCTGAGGAAGGTCTCGTAACCACCCTGCAGCCGGCCGGCCTCGAACGGCACGCGCACCACCATGTAGCCGGTCGGCGCGGCCGAGTTCCACGAGCCGTGCAGCGCCACGAAGGCATCGCCGCGATAATCCGGCGGGAACTGCAGGGCGTCGTAGAACACCAAACCGAGCGGCGCCGAATGGGCCCGAAACAACAGGTCGGGGACGAGTGCCGAGGCGATCAGGTCCGGCGGCCCGGCGAGGCCAGGCTGCGGATTGGGGCCGATGTAGGCGTAGGGCCAGCCGTAGAACGCGCCGGGGACGAGGCGCGTCAGATAGTCCGGCACCAGCCCGTCGCCGAGCCCGTCGCGCTCGTTCACCACCACGTAGACGTCGTCCGTGCCGGGATAGAGCGCGATGCCGACCGGATTGCGCACACCCGAAGCGAGCGTGCGCTGGTCCGAGCCGTCGGCGGCGAAGGACTGCACGGTGGCCCGGGGCGGCGGCTCCTCGCCAATGTTGCTGGCGGACCCGACGGTGACGAAGAACCGACCGCCGTCGCGGCTGAACACCATGTTGCGGGTCCAGTGGCCGCCGCCGCCGCCGAAGGCACCCCACTCGGTGACCGGCTCGGCCGCGCCCGGCGCCGCGGTGGCGCCCGCGCGCCACGGCACGCGCCAGACCCGCTCGATATCGGCGACATAGAGCCAGTCACCCTCGACCGCGAGGCCATGCGGACGCCGGAAGCCCTCGGCATAGACCGTCCTCAACTCGGCCGCGCCGTCGCCGTCGCCGTCGCGCAGCAGCGTCACCCGGCCGGCGCGCGGCTCGGCCAGAAACACATCGCCGTTCGGCGCTACCTCGAGCCAGCGCGCATCGGCAAGATCGGCGGCGAAGAGATCGACGCGGAAGCCGTCGGGAACCCGGAATGGGGGCGTTGCGGGGCGCGCTACCGTCTCCGGCGGATTGTCGGCGCTCGGCGTCGCGAAGGGGACCGGCAGGTCGACGGGCCTGAGCAGCACGCGCGCTCCCGGCACCTGGTCGTCACCGGCCGCATAGGCGGCGGCGAGGAAGGCGCCCGAACAGGCGGCCGCCAGTACGCCAGCCCTCATCCAAGGAACCGGCGCGACCCGCGGTGGAACGCTAAAAGGCGGTACATTATTACGTAATATTAACATCTTATGATGCTTTGTTCAGGTTTTTGTTGATAGGCGCCGCAATTCTGATATGGTTAACCTAACGGAAACATCCACCGTGGTCCTATAGGGTCCGCGGGGATAACCGCGGACGCCCCCCGGAAACGAGGGCAGAGCTGAGGGCAAGGATCGAGAGTAGGGGGAACTCTTTGGCGACACCGAACCCGACCGAGGTCGAAGCATTGCTGCGCCTCGCGCATGACCGGTCGCTGCAAGGCCGCAAGCGACTGGCGGCGGCGATGGGCGATCTGTTCTTCGCCAGCAATGTCGAGCTCAGCGCCCAGGAACGGGCGCTCATGACCGACATCCTGCGCAAGCTGATCCGCGACTCGGTGCAACCGGTGCGCCGCATCCTGGCCGAGAAGCTGGCCAGTGCGCCCAATGCGCCGCGCGAGATCCTGATCGAACTCGCCAACGACGATTTCCAAGTGGCGGAGGCGATCCTGCTGAAGAGCCCGGCACTGCACGACACCGACCTCATCGAAATCATCTACCACCGCACGCTGCAGCATCAGTTGGCGATCGCCATGCGCCGGGGCTTAAGCGAGATCGTCTCCGACGCGCTGGTGGACAGCGGCCAAGCGGACGTCATCCGCACGCTCCTGGAAAACCAGGACGCCAGGATTTCGCAGCCCACCATGGTCTACCTGGTCGATCAATCGAAAACCGTGGACAGTTTCCAGGAACCGATTCTGCGCCGGCGCGACCTGCCGCCCGCGCTCGCCAAGAAGATGTATCTTTGGGTCTCGGCCGCGCTGCGCCACCATATCGTGCGGAAATTCCCCGTCGATGTGACCCAACTGGACGAAATGGTCGAGGCGGCCGCGCACCAGGCGATGACCGAGGGCGAGCGCGAGCAGGCCGGCACCGACGCCCCCGGCGACGTGGTCCGCCGACTGGCGGAGGCCGGCCAGATGACGCCGCATTTCATGGTTCGCTGCTTGAGACAGGGCGAAATTCCGCTGTTCGAGGCGGCGTTCGCGGAACTGACCGGTCTGCGCCCCACCTTGATACGCCGGCTGCTGTTCGAGCCGGACGCCGAGGGCCTGGCCGTGTCCTGCCGCGCCATCGACATGGACAAGCCGACCTTCGCCTCGATCTACCTGCTGAGCCGCAGGGCGCGGCCGAGCGGGCGGGTGACGCGCCCGCAGGACTTGTCGGACCTTCTGGACTGGTTCGATCGCGTCGATCCCACCGCCGCCAGGGCCGTGCTCGCCCGCTGGCGCCGCGATCCCGATCTGCTGTTCGCCCTCAAGACCACCGAGGAGACCGCGAGTGGCGCCACGCCGGCCTGACACGGATCAGCGCGCCGATTTGGACGTGCGGCCCGCGGCCGCGCCGCGCAGCCGACGCGCCGCGGCGCCCGAGCAGCCTGTGCCCGCGGCGGAACCCGCGGCCCTGTTGCGCGAACGTCTCGAGGACATCGTGCGCCTCGCCTCGGACTGGATCTGGGAGACCGACGGCGCGCTCATTCTCACGAGCGTGTCGCAACGCGTCCTAGAGGTGTTGGGCTACCACCCGCGCGAGCTGATCGGCCGCAGCATCCTGTCGCTGGTCGCCGCCGACACGCCGCCTACCGCCCTGCTGCAGGGCTTCGCCAAACTGGCGCCGTTTCGCGAGATCGCCTGCGAGGCCCACGCCAAGAACGGCGAGCGGCGGACATTGTCCCTGAACGCGACCCCGGTGTTCGACCGCACCAGCGGAGCCCTCGCGGGCTTCCGCGGCGCCGCATCGGACATCACGCTGCTGCGCGAGCGCGAGACGAGCCTCAGGGCCGCCAAGGAAGCGGCCGAGATGGCGAGCCGCACCAAGAGCGAGTTTCTCGCCAACACCAGCCACGAGCTGCGCACGCCCTTGAACGCGATCATCGGCTTCGCCGAAATCCTCAAGATGGAGTTGCTGGGACCGATCGGCAACTCGCAATACAGCGGCTATGTGGCCGACATCCACACCAGCGCCAAGCACCTGCTGGCGCTGATCAACGACATCCTCGAGGTCTCCAGGCTGCAGAGCGGCCAGTCGGAGCTGAGCGAGGAGCGGGTCCACGTGCCCGGGCTGGTCGCGGCGGCGATGCACTTGATCGAGGAACGCGCCGGCGCGGGGCAGGTGCGCCTCGCCGTCGTCATCGACGAGAACGTGCCGCCCGTTCTCGCCGACTACGTGAAGCTGAAGCGGATTCTGTTCTGCCTGCTGTCCAACGCCGTCAAGTTCACACCGTCCGGCGGCAACGTGACGCTGTCCGCCCGCGTGGCGCCGGACGGCGCCTTGCTGGTGGCGGTGGCCGATACCGGTATCGGCATCGCCCGCCACGATTTGCAGCGGGTCCTGGAGCCGTTCACGCAGGCGGACGGGCGCCACACCCGCCGGTACGACGGCACCGGCCTAGGCCTGACGCTGTCGCGGGGGCTGGCGGAATCGCACGGCGGCAGCCTGGAGTTGGACAGCGAGCTCGGCGTCGGCACCACCGCCACCCTGCGCCTGCCGCCCGAGCGACTCAAGCGCGACTAGAGCCTGATCGCTTCGCATTGAAGCACGTCGTGCTTCAACGCAAAGCGTGAATCAGGCTCTACATGTTAGATCCCGAGCAAGATTCACGTTTCAGATTGGATCATTCCGATTCAATCTGAAACGATCTTGCTCTAAGCGAAGGCGATCAGCCGCGCCGGGCGCGGCCGGCGGCGGTACTGAGCGCCGCCACGCCCGGCAGTTCCTTGCCTTCGAGCCATTCCAGGAACGCGCCGCCCGCCGTCGAGACGTAGGAGAACTGGCCGAGCACGCCGCATTTCGCCAGCGCGGCCACCGTGTCGCCGCCGCCGGCGACGCTCATCAGCCGGCCGGCGCGCGTCAACCCCGCCGCCGCCTCGGCCACCGCGCGGGTGCCGGCGTCGAACGGCGGCACCTCGAAGGCGCCGAGCGGCCCGTTCCACAGCAGCGTGCGCACGCCTTCGAGACGGCGCAGGATGTCGGCGACGGTGCGGGGGCCGATGTCGAGGATCATGCGCTCGGCCGGCACGCCGCCGATCGGCACCACGGCGCTGTCCTGGCCCGCCGCCAGCCGGGCCGCGACGACCGCGTCCTCGGGCAGCACCACCTCGCAGCCGCATTCGCGGGCCCGCGCCAGGACGCTCTTTGCGCTGGGCGTCAAATCGCGTTCGGCGAGCGAGGCGCCGATCGCGACCCCGAGGGCATGGAGGAACGTGTTCGCCATGCCGCCGCCGATCACCAGGATATCGACCCGCCGCACCAGGTTGCCGAGCAGCGCCAGCTTGGTGGAGACCTTGGCGCCGCCGACCAGCGCCGCCACGGGCCGCCGCGGCGCCTCGAGGACCAGCGCCAGGTGCGCGAGCTCGCTCTGCATCAAGCGGCCCGCCGCGGCCGGCAGCAGCCGCGCGAGCGCCGCGGTCGAGGCATGCGCCCGATGGGCGCAGGAAAACGCGTCGTTAACGTAGAGCTCGCCCAGCTTGGCCAGTTGGCGGGCGAACGTCTCGTCGTTCGCCTCCTCGCCGGCGTGGAATCGCAGGTTCTCCAGCAGCAACACGCGGCCCGGTTCGAGCGCCTCGACCGCCCGCTCGGCCGCGGGTCCGACGCAATCCTCGGCGAAGGCGACGGGGCGCCCGCCGAGCGCCGCCGACAGCGCCTCCAGGACGACCCTGAGCGACATCTCGGGCGCCCGCCGGCCGTTCGGGCGGCCGAAATGCGACAGCACCACGACGCGGGCGCCGCGATCGGCCAGCTCGGCGAGCGTGACGGCGGTGCGCTCGATGCGCGTCGCGTCGGCGACGCGCCCGCCCGCCACCGGCACGTTGAGGTCGGTGCGCACCAGCACCCGCTTGCCGGCCACCTCCAGTCCATCGAGGGTGAGATAGGCCGGCGCGGCGTTGCGGCTCACGGGCGGGCGCCCCTAGCACCCGGCGGCAGACGCGCCGGCAGCGACTGCTTTAGCGCGCGGATGTGCTCGGGGCCGATGCCGCAGCATCCGCCCACCACCTGCACGCCCTTGGCCACCCAGCCTCGCGCGGCGGCGGCGAAGGCTTCGGGCGACACGATATTGTCGAATTGCCAGTTCGGGTTCTTCCAGCCGCCGCTGTGCGGGTAGGCCGCGACCGGCCCGTTCCAACGCTCGAAAACCACCTGCAGAGCCGCGGGCGTGTCTTCGACCTCGCCGTGCATCACGGCGACGACCGACCCGCCTTCGGCCATCACCGGGCCGAAGGCCTCGGCCAGCGGCATCTGCTTTCCGGGATCGCCACGCAAGAGGACAGTCTTTTCGTCCCTCGCCACCGTGCAGGTGAACCCGACCCACACCGGCAGGCCCGTGGCCGCGGCGGCCGCGACGGCGATGCGGCTCTGGTCGATGTCGCGCATCATCTCGAGGATCAGGAAATCCACCTCCGCTTCAGCGAGCAGCCCCGCCTGTTCGCGATAGCTCGCGCGCAAGGCCTCCGCCCCCGGCCTGTTCCGATAATCCGACTCGGCGACGAAGCTAGAGATCGAGCCCGCGACATAGACCGGCCGGCCCGCCCCCGCGCAGGCCTCGCGCGCCAGCTCCACCGCCCGGCGGTTCAGCTCCGCCGTCTTGTCGCCGAGGCCCGCCGGCTCCAGCACGTGGCGCGAGGCGCCGAAGCTGTCGGCGATGACGATGTCGGCGCCCGCCTCGACGTAGTCCCGGTGCACCGCGCGCACCACCTCCGGATGCGACAGCAGCGCCGCCGCGCTCCAGGCCGCCTGGTCCATGGGTACGCCGCGGCGCTGCAACTCGGTGCCCGTGGCGCCGTCCATGACGATCACCTCGCCTCGATCGATCCGCTCGCGCAACGCCGCGTAGCTCATGGGAATCCCCCCTGTCGCCGCTCCGCGAAGAAGTCGCGAAGCAACCCCGCCGCCTCGCTCTCGGCGATGCCGCCGTACACTTCGGGACGATGGTGGCAAGTTGCCTGCTGGAACACGCGCGCGCCGTGCTCGACCCCGCCGCCCTTGGGATCGTAGGCGCCGAAGTAGAGGCGCCGCAACCGCGCCAGGGAGACGGCGGCGGCGCACATGGCGCAGGGCTCGAGCGTCACGTATAGGTCGGCGCCTTCGAGCCGCTTCAGGCCCTGGGCGCGCGCCGCCTCGCGGATCGCCAGCAGCTCGGCGTGGGCGGTGGGATCGGTCAGCTCCTCGACCCGGTTGCCGGCGGCCGCCAGCACTTGGCCGGAGGCGCCGTCGACCAGCACGGCGCCTACCGGCACCTCGCCGCGCCCGGCCGCCCTCCTCGCCTCGGCGAGCGCAAGGTCCATGTGTCCCATGCCGCAATCATCCCGCGCGCAGCCCGCGGGTCAAGGCGAAGTCGCGGCGTTGCCGCCGGCCCGCGCGGTTAGTGTAGACTGCTCCCTCACCCATCGGCTCCCGCCATGCCTGCTGCGCCCACGATCCCGCTGCCAGACCGCACCGTGCTGCTCGACGGCGGCATGGGCCGCGAGCTGCGCCGGCGCGGCGTGACCATTCTCGACACCATCTGGTCGGCCAATGCGCTGGTCGTGGCGCCCGAGGCGGTGCGCCAGGTGCACGAGGACTACATCGCGGCGGGCGCCGACATCATCACCACCAACAGCTATGGCGTCATTCGCGGCGATCTCGCCAAGGAAGGCATCGAGCACCGTTTCGCCGAGCTCAACGACCTCGCCGGACGGCTCGCCGTCGAGGCGCGCGACCGCTCGGGCCGGCCGGCCGCCATTGCCGGTTCGCTGCCGCCGTTGCGCGGCAGCTACCGGCCCGACCTGGTGGGCCCGTTCGAGGAGATCGAGCCGCAGTACCGCGAGCAAGCCGAATGCCTGCTGCCGCACGTCGATCTCTTCCTGTGCGAGACCATGTCGAGCGCAGCCGAGGCGTTCGCCGCCGCCACCGCCGCGGCGCGCACGGGCAAACCGGTGTGGGTGTCCTGGACGCTCGACGAGGACCGCTCGGGGCGCCTCAGGAGCGGCGAGACGGTGGCGCAAGCCGCGGCGGCGCTAGGCTACCTGCCGGTCTCGGCCTTCCTCGTCAATTGCTGCCCGCCGGAGAGCATAACCGCCGCCATGCCGGCACTGGCGGCGGTTGGCCGCGGCCCGGTCGGCGGCTATGCCAACACGTTCCGAGCGGTGCCGAGGGACTGGACGCTCGACGGCGACAAGCCGGGCGACGGCCTGCTGCCGATGCGCGAGGACCTCGACCCCGACGCTTACGCCCGGCACGCCAAAGGCTGGCACGAGGCGGGCGCCCGCATCCTGGGCGGCTGCTGCGGCACCGGCCCCGCCCATATCGAGCGATTGCGGCGCTACGTCGAGAGCGGGGGATGAGCCGTCCCGTCATCGGCGTCACGCTCGACGCGGAGGAGCCCGGCGGCTACTCCAAGCTGCCGTGGTACGCGCTGCGCCAGAACTACAGCGCGGCGGTGGCGCGCGCCGGCGGCCTGCCGGTGCTGCTGCCGCACGAGCCCGATCAGGCCGAGGAGTACCTCGCCCGCCTCGCCGGCCTCATCGTCACCGGCGGCGCCTTCGACGTGGACCCGGCGCTGTTCGGCGCCAACACGCGCCACCCGACGGTGAAGACCAAGGAGCGCCGCACCGCCTTCGAGCTCGCGATCACCCTGGGCGCGCTGCGGCGCGACCTGCCGGTGCTCGGCATCTGCGGCGGCCAGCAGCTGCTCAACGTGGCGCTGGGCGGCACCCTCATCCAGCACATCCCCGACGAAGTGGAGGGCGCGCTTGCCCATGAGCAGCCGAACCCGCGCACCGAGCCTGGGCACCGGGTGAACGTGGTGCCGGGCACGCTGCTGCGCCGCATCTGCGGCGCCGACAGCATCGAGGTCAACAGCGCGCACCACCAGGCGGCGAAGGAGCTGGGCGATGGCGTGGTCGCGAACGCGCTGGCGGAGGACGGCGTGATCGAGGGCATCGAGGTGCCGCGCCGGCGGTTCTGCCTCGGCGTGCAATGGCACCCGGAATACGCCATCGGCGCCGCCGACGCGCGCATCTTCGACGCCTTCATCGCCGTCTGCCGCTGAACGATGCCGGAAGGGAAGCCGGAGCGCATCGCCAAGGTGCTGGCGCGAGCGGGGTTGTGCTCGCGCCGGGACGCCGAACGCTGGATCGCGGCGGGCCGCGTCGCGCTCGACGGCAAGCGGCTGACCGGCCCGGCCGTGAACGTCGCCCCCGGCCAACTCGTCACGGTCGACGGCAGCCCCGTGCCAAGGCCGGCGCCGGCGCGGCTGTGGCGCTATCACAAGCCGCGCGGCCTGTTGACCGCGGCCCGCGACCCGCGCGGCCGGCCGACGGTGTTCGACAAACTGCCGGCGGGTCTGCCGCGGGTCATCGCCATCGGCCGCCTCGACCTCAACTCCGAGGGCCTGTTGCTGCTCACCAACGACGGGGAACTCGCTCGTCATTTGGAACTGCCGGCGACCGGATGGGCGCGGCGCTACCGGGTGCGCGTGCACGGGACGCCCGACGCGGCAATGCTCGCGGCACTCGCCCGCGGCCTCGTCGTCAAGGGCGTGCGCTACGGCCCGATCCGCGCCCGCCTCGACCGCCAGCAGGGAAGCAACGCCTGGATCACCATGAGCCTCGCCGAAGGCAGGAACCGCGAGGTGCGCCGGGTGTGCGAACATCTGGGGCTGCCGGTGACGCGCCTCATCCGCGTCGCCTACGGCCCGTTCCAGCTCGGCGAACTGCCGCCGGGAGCGGTCGCCGATGTGCCGGGCAAGGTGCTGCGCGAGCAGCTCGGCAGGCGCCGGGAGCGCCCTGTTGCGGATCGTCGGCGGCCGGCATAGGGGCAGGCGCCTCAGGGCGCCAGCCGGGGCGCGCCCGACCGCCGACCGCCTGCGCGAGGCGCTGTTCGACATACTCACCCATGGCGGGTTCGGCGGCGGCGCCTCGCTGGTGCGGGGCGCCGTCGTGGTCGACGCCTTCGCCGGCTCCGGCGCGCTCGGCCTCGAGGCGTTGTCGCGCGGCGCGGCGCGGCTCACCTGCATGGAGAGGGACCCCGCGGCTTGCGCCATGATCGGCGCCAACGCCGAGGCGCTGGGCGAAGAGGCGCGGGTCGCGGTGCTGAAGGCCGACGCCACCCGCCCGCCGCCGGCGCCGGCTCCGTGCGACCTCGTCTTCCTCGACCCGCCCTACGGCAAGGGCCTCGCCCTCCCGGCGCTTGCGGCGCTCGCCCGCGCCGGCTGGATCGCCGCCAACGCCGTCATCGCGGTCGAGCTTGCCGCCCGCGATCCGTTCCAGCCGCCCGAGGGATTCGCGCTGGTCGACGAGCGGCGCTACGGCAGGGCTCGGATATTGTTCCTACGACGGGGTGGCCAGAGCAGGAACGCCGCGACGCCGAGGACGCCGACGGCCGCCGCGGCGGCGAAGGCGGCCGGCGGCCCGACGTAGTCCCAGAGGAACCCCGCGGCGAGGCTGCCGGCGAGGATCGCTAGGCCCGACACCAGGTGATAGACCCCGAAGGCGGTGCCGCGCAGGGAGGCGGGCGCCAGGTCGGCGACGAGGGCCGCGAGCAGCCCTTGCGTCAGCGCCATGTGCAGCCCCCACAAACCGGCGCCGAGGAACACGATCCATGGCGCGTCGGCCGCCGCCAGAACGCCATGCGCCAGCGCCAGCACGGCGAAGCCGGCCGCCGCCAACCCGCGCCGCCCGACGCGGTCGGAGAGCCTTCCCGCCGGCAGCGACAACGCCGCGTAGACCAGGTGCATCGCCGCCAGCACCAGCGGCACGAGCGCGATCTGAAGCCCGAGCCCGCTCGCCCGCAGCAGCAGGAACGACTCGCTGAAGCGCGGCAGCAGCAGCAGGAGCAGCACCGCCATCAGGCGCCAGAACGGGACGCCCAAGCGCGCCAGCGCCATGGGCGAAAGCGGCCAGCCGCGGGCGGCGGGGCGGGGCGCCGGCGGCTCGCTGACGGCGAGGCTCAGCACCGCCACGGCGACCAGCGCCGGCAGGCATGCGACCCACAGCACGGGCACGAAATCGCCGGCGAACAGCGCCAGCAGGACTGCTGCGGCGAGCGGCCCGAGGAGTGCCCCCGCCGTGTCGAGGCCCTGGCGCAGTCCATAGGCGGCGCCGCGCGCCTCGGGCGCGACGGCGTCGGCGACGAGCGCGTCGCGCGGCGCCCCTCTTAGCCCCTTGCCCAGCCGGTCGAGGAGCCGCGCCACGAGCACCGCGCCGGCCTCGCCGGCCAGCGGGAACAGCGGCCGCGTCGCCGCGCTCAAGGCATAGCCCGCGACGGCGAGAGCCTTGCGCTTACCCAGCCGGTCGCTGAGCGCGCCCGAAAACACCTTGGCGAGGCAGGCGGTCGCCTCGGCGAGGCCGTCGATGACTCCTACGACCAGCACGCTCGCCCCCAGCCCCGCCACCAGGAACAACGGCAGCAGGCTGTGCACGATCTCCGAGGAGAGGTCCATGAACAGGCTGGTGAAGCCGAGCGCCCAGACCATGCGTGGCAGCGCCGAGCGGCCGGCGCGTCCGCTCATCGCCGGCCGAACAGGCGCTCGATGTCGGCGAGCTTCAACTCCACGTAGCTGGGGCGGCCGTGGCTGCACTGGCCGGAGTGCGGCGTCGATTCCATCTGGCGCAGCAGCGCGTCCATCTCCTCCTGCTTCAGGCGCCGCCCCGCCCGCACGCTGCCGTGGCAGGACATCGTGGCGCACACCTCCGCAAGCCGCTCCTTGAGCGCGAGGGCCGTCCCCATCTCGGCCAACTCGTCGGCGAGGTCGCGCAGCAGCCCCTGCACGTCGACCAGGCCCAACAGCGCCGGCACCTCGCGCACCACCACGGCGCCGGCGCCGAACGGCTCGATGACGAGGCCGAGCTCGGCCAACTCCGCGGCCCGCTCGGCGAGCCGGGCCGCGGCCGGCCCGTCGAGCTCGACCACCTCGGGCAGCAACAGGCCCTGGCGCGCCACGCCGCCCGCCGCCAGCGCCTGCTTCATACGCTCGTACACCAGCCGCTCGTGCGCGGCGTGCTGGTCGACGATGACGATGCCGTCGACGGTCTCGGCCACGATGTAGGTGACGTGGACTTGCGCCCGGGCGGCGCCCAGCGGGTGGTCGCGCGCCGGCTCCTCGGGCGCCGCCGGGCCTTGGAACGCGGCCGCGGCTTCGTAGAGGCCCGCCGGCGCGACGGAACGCGCCAACGCGAAGGACGCCGCCGCCGGCACCGCCGCCCGCGCCGGACCTACGCCGCCCAGCGGTCCTTGCGGGACGCGGAAACGGTCGAGCGCCGCTTCGCCCACTTCGGTCGAGGCGCGGTGCCCGGCGGCGGCCAGCGCGTGCCGGGCGGCGGCGACGATGAGGGCGCGCACCGACCCCGCGTCGCGGAACCGCACCTCGGCCTTGGTCGGGTGCACGTTAACGTCCACCTCCTCGAGCGGCAGCTCGAGGAACAGCGCCACCATGGCGTGGCGGTCGCGGGCGAGGAAATCCTGGTAGGCGCCTCGCACGGCGCCTTGCAGCAGGCGGTCGCGCACCGGCCGGCCGTTGACGAACAGATATTGCGAAGCGGCCGTAGCGCGGTTGAGGGTCGGCAGGCCGATGTAGCCGGCGAGCCTGACGCCGTCGCGCTCGGCGGCGATGGGGAGCGCGTTGTCGGCGAACTCGCGGCCCATGACGGCGGCGAGGCGCTCGAGCAGCACCCCGGGGCCGCCCAGCAGGTCGGGCGGCGATCCTGCGAGCCGCAACAGGGAGCGCCCGTCGTTGGTGAAACCGAAGGCCACCTCCGGATGGGCCATGGCGAGGCGGCGCACCGCGTCCAAGGCATGCTCGGCCTCGGTGCGCGCCGACTTGAGGAACTTGAGGCGCGCCGGGGTGGCGAAGAAGAGGTCGCGCAACTCGACGCGCGTCCCCCGGCCGAGCGCCGCCGGCTCGGGCCTGCCCTTGACGCCGGCTTCGACGACCAGGCGCCAGGCCGTGTCGGCGCCTGGCACTCGGCTCGTTATCGCAAGCCGCCCAGCGGCGCCGATCGCGGGCAGCGCCTCGCCGCGGAAACCGAGCGAGACGATGTGCACCAGGTCGTCGTCGGGCAGCTTGGAGGTGGCGTGGCGCTCGACCGCGAGCAGCAGCTCCTCGCGGCTCATGCCGCAGCCGTCGTCGGCCACCACGATGGCGCTGCGCCCGCCGTCGGCGAGCGTCACCTCGATGTCGCGGGCACCGGCGTCGATGGCGTTTTCGACCAGTTCCTTGACTGCGGCGGCCGGTCGTTCCACGACCTCGCCGGCGGCGATGCGGTTGACCAGGCCCTGCGGCAGCACCCGAATCGTCATGACGCGCCTAGCATAGCAGAGCAGGCGCCGCCGGCTAGTACTCGGCCGCACAGTTCCGCGCCACTGGCGCGGTGCGCGCGGTCGAGTACAATTTCTTGAGTTTGTACCACTTTCGCGGCTCGTGAGTCGCAGGAATGCCACTCGCGAGCTCGCGAAAGTTGGTACTAGCCGCCGTCCTCCGGCGCGGGCCTCGTCGGCGTCACGCCCACCGGCTTGCCCACCACCACAATGGTGAGCCGCGCCGGGTCGAGGAGGCGGCGCGCCGCGCGCGCGGCGTCGGCGAGCGTCACGCGCTCGAAATACTCCTTGCGCTTCTTCGGGTAGTCTACGGGGAAGCCGTCGAGCTGGAGGTCCACCAGCAGGCGGGCGATGTGCGTCGTGCTGCGGAAGCGCAGCGGGTAGGAGCCGACCACGTAGGTCTTGGCGTCGGTGAGCTCCTGCTCGGTGGGGCCCGCCTCGCGCATGCGCCGCCACTCTTGCCTAATCACCTCGATCGATTCGCCGACCCGCTCGTTCTGCGTGCCGACCATGCCCTGCACCAGGGCGCCGTGGTCCATGGTGAGGAGCGCCGTATCGATCGAGTAGGCGAGGCCGCGCTTCTCGCGCACCTCGCCGGTAAGGCGCGAGGCGAAGCCGCCGCCACCCAGGATGTAATTGACGAGATAGGCCGCGTAGAAGTCCGGATCGTGGCGCGCCATGCCCTGGTGGCCGAACAGCACGACGCTTTGCGGCACGTCGCGCTCGATCACCATCACCTCGCCAGGTGCCTCGGCTTCCGCCGGCCCCGGCGCCGGCAGCTCCGCCTGCGCCGGCAGCGCGCCGAACACGCGGTCGAGCAAGGGAGCGAGCTCGGCAGCAGCGATGTCGCCGGCCACGCCCACCACCAGATTGTCGCGGGCGAACCGCCGGCCGACGAAGCGGGCGAGGTCGGCCGGCTCGACCGCCTTGATGCCCGCGACGGTGCCGTCGGGCGGCCGCCCGTAGGCGTGCCGGGGATAGGCCGCGCGCCACCACGCGCGGGCCGCGATCTCGCCCGCCTCGGTCGCGTCGGCGGCGAGCTTGGCGAGGAACTGGCCGCGCATGCGCTCGACCGCCGGGGCATCGAAGCGCGGCCGCGTCAGCGCCAAGCGCAGCAGCTCGAAGGCCTGGTCGCGGTTCTCGGAGAGCGTGCGCAGGCGCCCGGTGAACGCGTCCAGGCCGGCGTCGAACGAGAGATCGACCGCTAGATCGGCGAGGCGGCGCTGGAACGCCTCAGAGCCGAGCTCGCCCGCCCCCTCGTCCAGGAGCCCGCTCGCCATGGTGGCGAGCCCCTCCTTGCCGGCCGGGTCGCCGGCGGCGCCGGCGCCGCGGAAGCCCACGGCGAGCGTCAGGATCGGGATGGCGCGGTCCTCGACCAGCCAGGCGACGATGCCGCCCGGGCTGGTCACCTGCTCGACCTCGAATGCGCCAGCGGGAAGCGTGCCGGCAAGGAGACAGGCGAACGCAACGCCGGCAGCGCATCGCCGCACCGCACGGAAGTTCATCACGGGCGCCCTCTGTCTCAACTCGTCGGCTTGCCGAGCAACACGCCGGTGACCGAGGCCTCCGGCAGCAGCACGGCGCGCACCGCAGCGTTCACCTCTTCTACCGTGACGGCGCCGATGCGCTCGGGCCAGGCCTCCACCTCGGCCAGCGTGCCGCCGCTGGCCAATGCCGAGCCGACGATATGGGCCGGCCCGGCGAGGCCGTCCTGTGCCTTCACCGCGTCGGCCAGCAACAGCGTCTTGGCCGAAGCCACCTCGCCGTCATCGACACCGTCGGCCAAGAGCCGAGCGATCTCCTTGTCGAGCGCCGCCTCCAGCGCCTCGACCTTGCCGCCGGCCTGCGGGCTGGCATAGAGCGTGAAGCTCGCGAGGTCGAGCCGTTCCGGCTCGTAAAAGGCGCCGGTTGCGGTCGCCACGCCCTCCTCCACCACGAGGCGCCGGTAAAGCCGGCTGGTGGGGCCGCCGCCGAGGATTTCCGCCAGCACCTGCAGCGCGTAGGCGTGCCGCGTCTCGCCCGCCCGATAGCTGGGCGCCAGATAGCGGCGCGACCAGCCCGGCTGCTGCACCCTGGGGCTTGCCAGCGTGACGCGGCGCGGCGCCAGCTGCTGCGGCTCCACGAGACGCCGGCGCTCCGGCGCCGTCGCCGCGCCGATGGGGCCGTAATAGCGTTCGGCCAAGGGGCGCAGCTCGGCCGCGCTGACGTCGCCCGCGATCACCAGGACGGCGTTGCTCGGCCGGTACCAGCGTCGGTAGAAATCGAGCGCATCGGCGGTGCCGAGCGCCTCGATCTCGTGCTCCCAGCCGATGATCGGCTTGCGATAGGGATGGTTGAGGTAGAGCGCCGCCTGCACCGCTTCCGACAACTGCGCGGCCGGATCGTTGTCGACGCGCTGGCGACGCTCCTCCAGGATCACGTCGCGCTCGGGCAGCACGATCGCGTCGGTGAGGTCGAGATTGGCCATGCGGTCGGCCTCGAGCCGCATGGCGAGCGCCAGATGCTCGACCGCGACGGTCTGGAAGTAGACGGTGTAGTCCTGCGTGGTGAAGGCGTTCTCCTCGCCGCCGACGCGCGCGATGGCGGCGGAAAATTCGCCCGGCGCCAGCGTGCGGGTGCCGCGGAACATCAGATGCTCGAGGAAATGCGCGATGCCCGACTTGCCCGGCGGCTCGTCGGCGGCGCCCACCTTGTACCAGACCATGTGGGTGGCGATCGGGGCCCGATGGTTCGGGATCACCACCACTTGCAGGCCGTTGTCGAGGGCGAAGGTCTCCGCCTCGAAGGCCGCGGCCGCCGCCGGGCGCGCGTCGAGCGCGGCGGCGGCGAGGACGGCGAGGAGGGCCGCGAGGCGTAAGCGCAAGGGCCGACCGCAGGTGACTAGAATAGGCCTTCGAGCAGCGCCCGCTTCTTGCGGATGACGACCGGCGACTCGCCCTCGGTGACCGGCTTGCCGAGCGCCGCGTTCTCCTGCAAACGCTGCTGCTCCTTCTGCGGATCAATGACGACGCCGGGCGCATCCGGATCGCGCCAGAAGATGAGCTCGTCGATGAACTGCTGGTCCTGCTCGATCTCGATCTTGGTCTCGGCGTCGACGAGCTCGCGGATCTGGGGATCGACGCCCGCGGCACCCGCGTTGTCGAGGAAGGCTGCCTCGCCCGAGGAGGCGGCCTCGACCGTTGCCGGCCCCTCAGTCGTATTGCCGAAGATGGTGGCCGCCGCCTGATCGCGCGGGGCCACTTCCTGCGGCCGGGCGGCGCCCGGCTGCGGCGGGCGCAAGGAGTAGTCCGGCGGCAGGCTCAACGGCGCGCGGGCGACCACCTGGAATTCGTCGGGCGCCTGCTTGTCTTGGCCGAACGCCTCGCGCACCTGGCCGCAGCCGGAAAGCGCAAGCGCCGCCGCGGCCATGGCGGCGAGACCGACCGTGAGGCTCACACGCATTTCAACCTCCCAGGAATCCGAGGGACCTCAATTCTTAGCCCTTTCCGGGGCGCCAAACAACCCGTCCGCTACGAGCGCCGCGACGCCGAGCGTGATGGCGGAATCGGCCAGGTTGAAGGCCGGCCAATGGTAGCCGGCGGCGTGCAAGTCGAGAAAGTCCACCACGGCGCCGAAGCGCAGTCGGTCGACCACGTTGCCGATGGCGCCGCCGATGACCAGCCCCAGGCCAAGCGCCGGCCACGCCCGGCGCACGCGCAGCAGCCACCAGGCGAGCCCCGCCGAGAGCGCCAGCGCCAGCGCCGACAGGGCATACGGCAGATAAGCGGCGCCGCCTTGCAGCAGGCTGAAGCTGACGCCGCGGTTCCAGGCCAGCACTAAGTTGAAGAACGGCGTCACCTCGATGCTGCGCGGCGGGGCCATGACGAGCGTGAGGATCGCCCACTTGCTCGCCTGGTCGAGGATGAACGCCGCGCCGGCGGCGGCGGCGCCGAGGCGCCAGGCGCCCGGGCGAGAGGCGGTCGGCATCGTTCAGGACGCCGCGGCCGGCGCGCCGCCGGCGAGCGCATCGACGCAGCGCCGACAGAGGCCGGCATGTGCCGCGACGGCGCCCACGTCCCGCAGCACTCGCCAGCAGCGCTCGCACTTGGCGCCTTCCGCCAGCTCGACGACGACGCCCACGTCGGCCACGTCGGGCAGGCCGAAGGCGCCGGACGGGGCCGGCGCCTCGATCAGCGTGGCGGCGGACGCGATGGCGATCTCGGCGAGATCGACGCCGTCCATCGCGCGCACGCGATCCGCACCGGCGAACACCTTGGGGTGCGCCTGCAGGGCGGAGCCGATGCGCCGGTCGGCGCGCGCCAGCTCGAGGGCGCCGGTCACCACGCGCCGCAACGCGCGGATCCCGACCCAGCGCTCGGCGAGCGCGTCGTCGCGCCAGGTCGGCGGGATGGCCGGGAAGCGGCGCAGGTGCACGCTCTCCTCCGGCCCCGTGCCGCGCTGCCACCACGCCTCCTCGGCGGTGAAGCACATCATGGGCGCGAGCCACGCGGTGAGGCAGGAGAACAGGTGGTCCAGCACGCTGCGCGCCGCGCGGCGCACCGGATCGTCCAGGCGCGCGCAATAGAGGGCGTCCTTGCGCACGTCGAAATAGAAGGCCGACAGATCGGCGGCGCAGAAGTTGTGCAAGGCCGTGAACAGCGTGTGAAACGCGAACTCCTCGCAGGCCCGGCGCACCTGGCGGTCGAGCTCCCACAGGCGATGCAGCATCCAGCGTTCGAGCGCCGGCATCGCTTCCGCCGGCACGCGCTCGCTCTCCCTGAAGCCGGCGAGCGCGCCCAAGAGATAGCGCAGCGTGTTGCGCAGGCGCCGGTACGCCTCGGCGTGGTGCTTGAGGAGCTCGGGCCCGATCTTGAGGTCCTCGGCGTAGTCCGAGGCCACCACCCAGAGGCGCAGGATGTCGGCGCCGTGCTGGCGCATCACCTGCTGCGGCGACACCACGTTGCCGAGCGACTTCGACATCTTGCGGCCCTGTTCGTCGAGCACGAAGCCGTGCGTCAACACCGCCTCGAACGGGGCGCGCCCGCGCGTGCCGCAGGATTCGAGCAGCGAGGAGTGGAACCAGCCGCGGTGCTGGTCGGAGCCTTCGAGGTAAAGCGAGGCCGGCCACAGGAGGTCGGCCCGGCGCGGCTCCAGGACGAAGCTGTGGCTGGCGCCGCTCTCGAACCAGACGTCGACGATGTCGCGCACCTGCTCGTAGTCGGCCGCCAGGTAGTCCTCGCCCAGGAAGCGCTGCGGGTCGGAGGCGAACCAGGCGTCGGCGCCCTCGGCCTCGAAGATCGCGGCGGTGCGGTCGATGACGCGCTGATCCTTGAGCGGCTGGCCGGACTTGTTGTCGAGGAAGACGGCGATCGGCACGCCCCAGGCGCGCTGGCGCGAGATGCACCAGTCGGGCCGGTCTTCGATCATGGCATGGAGCCGGTTGCGGCCCTGCGGCGGGACGAAGCGGGTCGCCTCGATGGCCGCGAGCGCGGTGCGGCGCAGGCCCGTCGCCGACATCGAGATGAACCACTGCGGCGTGTTGCGGAAGATGAGCGGCGCCTTGGAGCGCCAGGAATGCGGATAGCTGTGGGTGAGTTTACCTTTGCCGAGCATGGCGCCCGCCTCGGCGAGCGCCTCCATGACCGCGCCGTCGGCGTCGCCGGGCTTGCCGTCCGGCTGCAACACGCGCTTGCCGGCGAAGAGCGGCACCTCGGGAAGGAACCTCCCGTCGTCGTCCACGGTCTGCGGCACGGCGATGGCGTTGGCCTGGCCAAGCTCGTAGTCGTCGGCGCCGTGGCCCGGCGCCACATGGACGAAGCCGGTGCCCTGGTCCATGGTGACGAAGGAGGCGGGCAGCAGCGGCACGTCGAAGTCGTAGCCCTTGCCGCGCAGCGGATGGGCGCAGAGCGTTCCTTCTAGCTCACCTTTCTCGATGATGCAGACGTCATTCCGAGAATGGGCGGCAATTTCCCGCAGAAAATCGTTAGCCAGCCGTGTGGCAACAACGAATTTTGACCGGCCGCTGAAGTGCTTCAACGTTCTCTGTTTTTGGAGCACATTTGTTTGCTCCTGAGCGTAATTTTCAGGCGTCCGCTGCCATTGCCTAGCAGTGTCGAGTTCTTCGCTAGTGAGGTCAGATGCCGAAAGCGGCAGCGCGCGCTGATCCGGGTATCGGGTCACATCTAGAACGACGTATTCAACATCCGGGCCGAACGCTATTGCTCGATTGCCCGGGATCGTCCATGGCGTTGTCGTCCAGATCACGACCTTAGCATCGCGCAACGCGTCGATCGGGGACCGGACCACGGGGAACGCCACCCATACCTGGTTCGAGACGTGGTCGTGGTACTCGACCTCGGCCTCGGCCAGCGCGGTCTTCTCCACCACCGACCACAGCACCGGCATGGAGCCCTTGTAGAGCGCGCCGTTCATCAGGAACTTGCCGATCTCGCGCGCGATCTGCGCCTCGGCGGCGGGCGTCATGGTGGTGTAGGGGCGCTCCCAGTCGCCCTCGACGCCGAGCCGCCTGAATTCGTCGCGCTGCACGTCGATCCAGTGCAGCGCGAATTCGCGGCACTCCTTGCGGAACTCGACGATCGGCACGGCGTCCTTGTCCAGGCCTGCGGCGCGATAGCGCTCCTCGATCTTCCATTCGATCGGCAGGCCGTGGCAGTCCCAGCCCGGCACGTAATTGGCGTCCTTGCCCAGCATCTGCTGCGAGCGGTTGACGACGTCCTTGAGGATCTTGTTGAGCGCGGTGCCGATGTGGATGGGGCCGTTGGCGTAGGGCGGCCCGTCGTGCAGGATGAATTTGGGGGCGCCCAGCGAGGCCTCGCGCAGGCGCCGGAACAGGTCCATCTCGCGCCAGCGGAGCAGGATCTGGGGCTCGCGCTCCGGCAGGTTGGCGCGCATCGGAAATTCCGTGCGCGGCAGGAATATGGTCGCCTTGTAGTCCACGCGTGCGGCCTATTCGTTATGGCGCGGCCTGAGCGCGCCTTCGTATACACCGGGCTGGCCGCCCTCGCGCCGCAGGCGCCTGGGCAGGGGGTGCGCCGCCCCCGGCGGCGGCCCGTCGTAGCCGGCGAGGCGGCGGCGCGCCGCGCCGCAGTCGAGCGCGATCTGCCGGCTGAGTTCGGCGAGGCCGGCGAACTTGCTGTCGGCGCGCAGGTAGTCGATGAGCGCCACGCGAAGCTGCCGGCCATAGAGCTCGCCCGCGAAGTCGAAGACATGCACCTCAAGACGGACTTCCTCGCCGCCGAACGTAGGCCGCGGCCCGATATAGGCGACCGCGTCGCGCCAGCTCGTATCGAGGCCCTCGTCGATGCCGGCCTTGACCGCGTACACGCCCTGCGCCGGCCGCAGGTACTCGTTCGGCACCAGATTGGCGGTGGGAAAGCCGAGCTCGCGCCCGCGCCGGTCGCCCGGCTCGACACGGCCCACGATCTCCCACGGCCGGCCGAGCAGGCGGCCGGCGTCGAGCGGCCGGCCGGCCTGCAAGTGCTGGCGCACGCGCGTCGAGGAGAACACCTCGCCCTTCTCGTCGGCGGCGGCCGGCACCGAGGTCACGGCAAAGCCGTTGAGCCGGCCGAGGTCGGCCAGCAGCGCCTCGTCGCCGCGCCGGCCGCGGCCGAACACGAAGTCGTAGCCGACCACCACATGGGCGGCGTCCAGTCCCTCGCGCAGCACCTCGACGACGAACGCCTCGGCGCTCTTGCCGGCGAAGCCGGCGTCGAAATGCAGCACGAACACGTAATCGACGCCGATCGCCTCCAACTGGCGCATCTTGATGCGGAACGGCGTCAGTCGGAATACCGGGCGATCGGGCTCGAAGAACTCGCGCGGGTGCGGCTCGAATGTGACCACGCCCAGGCTGGCGGCGAGCGAACGCGCGACGCGCGCCGCCTCTTCGATCACCGCCTGATGGCCGCGATGCAGCCCGTCGAAATTGCCGAGCGCCAGCACGGCGGCGCGCGCCTCCGCCGGCACTTCGGTGTAATGGCGAAACAGCCGCATGGTTCGAGCCGCCCTCCGCACGCCCGCGCCCTGGCGCGGTCGGGGGCGAACATATCGCGGGCGGCAGGGGAAGGGTAGGCTAAGACTACTCGGCCGCCTGGCTCGCCGTCCGGCGCGGCACCACGAGCTCGGCCTCGCCCGCCACCACGACGGTCTCGCCCACCGTGCAGGTCGTGTCCACCGTCACCCGGCCGCGCTCGCCATCGACGCTCTTGACCGTGACGCGCGCCCGCACCGTCTCGCCGACCCTGACCGGGGCCATGAATCGGAGGTTCTGACTCACGTAGATGCAGCCCGGGCCCGGCAGCTTGGTGCCGAGCACGGTGGAGATGAAGCTCGCCGTCAGCATGCCGTGGCAGATGCGCCCGCCGAAGCGGGTGCCGGCGGCGAACTCCTGATTGAGATGGACGGGATTGACGTCGCCGGAAATGCCGGCGAACAGGACCACGTCGGCGTCGGTCAGGGTCTTGGCATAAACGGCGGTCATGCCGACGGTGAGATCGTCGACGTAGTAGCCGTGCAGTTCCTGCATCGTCTCCCCCTCCCCCAAACGGCCCCCGGACCGTTGCTGCGATGCAATATATCCGCCGGGCAATTTGGGTGCAAGCAATGGGTTAAGAGATAATGCAGAGCAATAATTACCGATCGGTTAGCGGCCGCGGGCCGGCGGATCGACGGGGGTGAGCGCGGCCAGCCCAGCCGCCTCCTCGAACGCCGCGGCGGCGGCCAGCAACGCCGCCTCGCCCCGCGCCGGCGCCACCATCTGCAGGCCGACGGGCCGCCCGTCGGCGGTAAACCCGCAAGGCAGCGCCAACGCCGGGCATGACGTGAGCGTGACGACCGAGGTGATGCGCAGCCAGTCGACGTAATTATCGAAGGCCGTGCCCGCCGCCTCCTTCACCCAGCGCTGCTCGACCGGGAACGGCGCCACGCAGGCGGCGGGGCATAGCAGCAGATCGTAGTCGCGGAAGAACGCCGCCACGCGGTGGAAGAGCGCGCCTCGCGCCCGCTCGGCGCGGCCTATCTCCTCGGGCGTCAATTGCAGGCCCTGCTCGATGTTCCAACGGATATCGGGTTTAAGCAGTTCGCGCCGGGTCCGGTAGAGCGGCCCCAGGGCGGCGACAAAACCGAGTGCGCGCAGAGTTTGGAACGCGGCCGGCGCCTCGGCGAAGTCGGGGCACGCCTCCTCGACCGCGACACCGGCGTTGGCGAACAGGCGCGCCGCGCGGAGGCACGTCTCGCGCACCTCGGGCTCGACCGGCGTCACGCCGAGATCGGGGCTGAACGCCACGCGCCGCGGCAACTTCCGGCTCGCCGCGGCGGCGGCAAACGAACGCGCCGGCGCCTCGAGCGACAACGGATCCTCGGCGTGGCGCCCCGCCATGGCGTCCAGCATCAGCGCCACGTCGCCCACGCTGCGCCCCATCGGGCCCTCGACCGAGAGCGTGTCGAACGGCAGCAACGCCGGCCCCGTGGCGACGCGCCCCGGGCTCGGGCGCAGGCCCACCACCGAACAGAAGCTCGCCGGCGTGCGTAATGAGCCGCCGAGGTCGGAGCCGGTCGCGAGCCACACCTGCCCGGCGGCGAGCGCCGCCGCCGAGCCGCCGGACGAGCCGCCGCAGGTGAGCGCGGTGTTCCAAGGGTTTCTCGTCTCGCCGAAGACCGGATTGAACGTGTTCCCGCCGGCGCCGAATTCCGGGGTATTGGACTTCGCGAGCACGATCGCGCCGCGCTCCTCCAGCCGCCGCACCAAGATGTCGGAGCGCGCCGGCACGTGGTCGGCGTAGATTGGCGAGCCGTAAGTGGTCCGCACGCCGGCCACGTCGGTAAGGTCCTTGACCGCGATCGGAAGGCCGGCGAGCCAGGGGCCGGGCGGCGGCGGCAGCTCCATGATGCGGCGGGCGGCCGCGCGCGCCCGCTCGGGGCAGAGCGTCGGCAGCGCGTTGAGAGCGCCGTCCGTTGCCGCGATGCGCGCCAGCGCCGCGTCGATCAGCTCGAGCGGCGAAACCTCGCGGCGCTTCAGGAGCCGGACCGCTCGCCGCGCCGAGAGGCGCCACAACTCGTCCATCTTCTTCGGTCCGGTCCGGCCAGCGAGCGCCGCTAACCAGCGCCGATGCCGCCCTCCGCCTTGCGCCGGGCGACGTAGTCCTTGAGCGCCTCGTCGATGGCGGGGTCCAAGGGCGGCGGCTGATATTCGGCCAGCAGCTTCTTCCAGATGGCGTTGGCGCGGCGCGCGGTGTCCTCGGCCCCGGCCTCGCGCCAAGTCTCGAAGTTGCGCCAGTCGGAGAGGATGGGCGCGTAGAACGCGGTCTCGTAGCGGGCGAGCGTGTGCGCGGTGCCGAAGAAATGTCCCCCCGGCCCGACCTCGGCGATGGTGTCGAGCGCAAGCGTGTCGTCGTTGACTTCGAGGGGCTGCAGGAACTCCGCCATCATCTGCAGGATTTCGGCATCGACGATGAACTTCTCGAAGGAGGCGACCAGCCCGCCCTCCATCCAGCCGGCACCGTGCTTGACGAGGTTGGCGCCGCCCATCACCGCGCCCCACACCGACATTTCGGATTCGTACGCCGCCTGGGCGTCGACCGCATTGGCGGCGCAGGCGTTGGACGAGCGGTACGGCAGCCCATAGCGGCGCGCGAGCTGCCCGCCGGCCATTGCCGCGCGCGTGTACTCCGGGGTGCCGAAGGCGGGGGCGCCACTCTTCATGTCGACGTTCGAGGTGAAGCCGCCATAGAGCATCGGGGCGCCCGGAGCCACCATCTGGGCGAAGGCGATGATGCCGAGCGCCTCGGCGTTCTGCAACGCGAGCGCGCCCGCGAGCGTGACGGGCGCCATGGCGCCGGCCAGCGTGAATGGCGTCACCGCCACCGCCTGGCCCGCCCGCACCATGGCCGTGAGGCCGTCCAGCATCGGCCCGTCGACCTTGAGCGGCGAGTTCGTGTTGACGACGGTGATGAGGCCGGGCTTCCGCGCCAACTGCTCGCGGTCGATGTTCCGCGCGATGCAATTCATGGCGATGCCGTCCTCGACCCGGTGGCGGCCGATCGCCGAGGGCTGCCACACGCGGTCGGTGAGCGTGATGAAGGCGTAATGGGCGTCGAGATGGCGCGTCGCCGGCGGCAGGTCGATCGGCTCCACCGGATAGCCGGAAGCGCCGTGGATGACGTTGAGGCTGTGGGTGAGCCGCAAAAGGTCGCAAAAGTCGGCGTAGCTGCCGGGTCGGCGACCGCGGTCGAGGTCGGCGCAATTGGGCGCGCCCGAGACCGCGCTGAACACGACGTTGCGGCCGCCGATCACGAGGTCGCGCCGCGGATCGCGGGAATAGAGGGTGAATTCGCGCGGCGCCTTGGCGACGCACTCGGCGACCAAGGCGCGATCGAGGCGGGCGCGCCGCGTCGAGCGGTCGACCGCGGCGCCGTGGCGCTCGAGGATGTCGAGCGCCTCGTCGCCGAGGATTTCGAGGCCGATCGTCTCCAGGATACGCATCGAGGCGTCGTGGATGCGCTCGAGCCGGTCCTCGTCCAGCACTTCGATCGGCCGATAGGGATTGGTGAGATTGCGCCAGGGCGGCTGGCGAAACCCGCCCTCGCGCCGCGCCCGGCGCCGTTCGCGCCCCGCCGCCCTTGTCTCCTCGGACGTCATGGGCGGCGGCCCGGTTCAGTGTAGCGCGACACTTGATTTGCACACTTTGGACACTTGATTTGCGCAGTCCCGGTAGCGGGGGTCCAGCCGGCATTTGAAGGCCTCTCTACCCCGCCTGGAACGGCGGTTCAACGACGCTGTTAACGGCGCCGGCGCGGGCCGGAGATGATCAGCTCGCCGGCCGCTTTCCGGGCGCCGGTCCAACCGCCGATGCTGTAACTCGTCTGGATCGCTTTGACGCCGAATCCTCGAAATAGCCGTCTCACCTCGGCCACGTCGTTGAGGGACAGGATGAACCGTCGGCGTACCCCGCGCAGCAGCTCGGCCAGCCGGGCGAAATCCTCCCGCCCGAACAGACCCTGACCGTAGTCCGATTCCGAGCCCCAATAGGGCGGATCGAGGTAGAACAGCGTTCCCAGACGATCGTAGCGCGCGATCGCCTCCTGATATGGCAGGCACTCGATCACCACGCCAGCTAGTCTCTCATGGACGTCCTGCAACAACGGCCCCAGCCTGGTCACGTCGAATCAAGCAGGCCGGTCAAGAGAAACACCGAAGGTTGGGCTACGCACGCGACCCCCGATTGAGGTGCGCTGGATGTAGAGGAAACGCGCCGCACGCTCCAGGTCCGTTACGGTCTTTGGGTCCGTCTCTGTTAGCCGCTCGAACTCTGCGCGGCTCGTTAGCTGGTAGCGGAGCATGTCGATGAAGGGGACATAATGCCGCTGCAGCACGCGGAACAAGGTTGCGACGTCGCGGTTCCAGTCGTTCACTACCTCCGATTGAGGAACTCTTCGGCGCCGAAAGAACACGCCACCCATGCCGACGAAGCCCTCCACGTAGGTCGTATGGGGCGTCTCGTCGATCAGCGTGGCCAGGCGCCGGGCGAGGTTGCGCTTTCCTCCGATGCAGGGTGCGACCGGTAGAACGGGGCGGACATCCCGCATCGACTCCATGACCGAGGAATCCTGTCGTTTCCCCGCCGGTGCACACCGGTGGCGGGGTGGCCAGGACGTGGCCGGTTCTGGTCATGCGGAGCGTCACTCCGCGGTTCGGGCTGTGCCAACAGCCCGGCCCCCGCCGGCTCGATGCGGCGAGGGGTGAATGCTTACGGCTAGGCTCGACGGCGAACCAATAGAGGCGTCTCTTGCAAGGCGAGGCGATGATCATCGATGCCCGGAATGCGACGAATCCCTCATTCTGAAGCAGGGCCGGATCGTCGTTCCGCACTTCGCCCACCGGCCACTGACCATCTGCAGTTATGGTGCCGGCGAGACCTTGGCTCACCTTCAAGCGAAGGCGCGTCTCGCGGCAGAACTGCGAGCAGCCGGCTACGACGTCGAGGTGGAGCCGTTCTTGTTTCTCGAAGGCGGGAACAGCCACCCTGATCTCCTTGTACGCCATCGTGGGCGTAGCGTTGCCGTGGAACTGCAGCACAGCAACATCGACTTGAACCAGATCGAGCGCCGCACAATCCGACTCGCCGCGATGGGTCATGCGGTCTGGTGGCTGCCCATGTTGGACTTTCAAAAGCTGGGCCATGCGGGGGCCCACTTCGAGCGGTTCTCGGCCCGGCCGTACCACCGTTGGCTGGCAGAGCTTCAAGAGGGGATGATCTGGTTCTACGACGTGTCGAACGGTGAGCTTGCCCTTGCAAGATTCTCGCCCCACTACATCCATGTCCCCGACAGCGAGTGGTATGATTCCTCTGGCGACCTCCAAGTCGGTGGAGGTTACGAGTATGCGTCTAGGCGGTGGGTTGAACTCACCGTCCTCCAGAGAATTCGAGCTGGCAGCCAGCGCGTGGTGCTCCGGAGACGCCGGGCCGGCGTGATCGCGATCCGTCGCCGCCCGTGGGGCCGGCCGTTCCTGCATTATCGGCTACCCGACTGCCGGTACGTTTCTTTGCAATCGACGAGCGACCCTCACACCCACCCGCCGGAGAAGTCGTAGCCGAGGATCGCCTTCGCATCGGTGAGCTTCGCCACCGCGTCCTTGTGGCTCCAGCCGATCATGATCGCCTTGCGCCGCGCGTCGAAGGCGACCTTGGCGAAGGCGATCACCTGACCCGGCGTCATCGGCACGCGGGTATTGTCCTCGGCGATCCACACGAAGTCGGCGGACCACAGAGCCGGGTTCGCCTGGGCGGCCAGCGCTATCGAAAGGGTGCCGACGATGTTGCGGACCGTCCGCTCGTCGATCGCGAACATCTTCCCGTTCCAGGCGAACCCGCGCTTCGGCCAGGCCGTCCCGGTAGCCGTCGAACTGGTCCTGCTTGGCGTCCACCAGCTCGGCCAGCGGGATCGGCGCCACGGGCCAGGTCCGCACCACCTCCGTGTCGCGGATCTCCGTCGTCGGCGGGCCGTAGCGCTCGATCGTCGCATCGATCGGCGGGATTACGGTGACAGTGCACTTAGGATTACGGGATTACGGTGACAGGGGATTACGGTGACAGGATTACGGTGACAGGGTTACGGTGACAGTGCACTTAATGCCCGCCAACATAATGAAGCGTAGAGTCGGTTAATTTAATGCACTGTCACCGAAATCTGCACTGTTAACGAAATCGGACGCATTTCTGGTCCGCACCCATCTCGACGCGCTCAAGCTGATCTTCCAGAAGAACATTCGCGGCGACGGCGGCGCGGTCGGCCAAAGGCTTGCCGCGCGCCTCGATGAATTGAGCCTGCGCGCCGAACGCGGGTAGCTACTTCGTGCCGAACAGCCGGTCGCCGGCGTCGCCCAGACCGGGCACGATGTAGGCGTGCCCGTCCAGATGGTCGTCGAGCGCCGCGGCGAACACCGGGATGCTCGGGTGCGCCGCCTCGAACACCTGCATGCCCTCCGGCACGGTGACCAGCGCCAGGAACCTGATATTGGCGTCGCCGATGCCGCGCCGGTTCAGGATGTCCACCGCGGCCACCGCCGAGTAACCGGTCGCCAGCATCGGATCGACCAGGATGAACAGCCGGCCCTCGGGTTCCGGCAGCTTGACGAAGTACTCGACCGGCCGCTTGCTCGCCGGGTCGCGGTACAGCCCGATGTGCCCGACGCGCGCCGGCGGAATCAGCTCCATGAGGCCCTCCGCCATGCCGAGCCCGGCGCGCAGGATCGACACCACCGCCACCTTCCGGCCGGCGATCACCGGCGCGTCCATGGCGGCGAGCGGCGTCTCGATACGCTCGCTCGTGATCGGCAGCGCGCGGGTCACCTCGTAGCCCATTAGCAGCGCGACCTCGCGCAGCAACTGGCGAAACAGGATGGTGGGCGTGCGCTTGTCGCGCATCAGCGTGAGCTTGTGCTGGATGAGCGGGTGGTCGAGCAGGCGAAGTTGCGGGAAGCGACGCGGCAAGGCGCTCATGGCCGATCTCCGTGCTGCGGGGCAAGACGCTCCAGCATAGCGGCCGTCAAGGTGCCGGCAAGAGCGAGCCCGGCCATGGCGAGGAAGGCGCCCGCCCCGATGGTCTGGTAGAGATAGCCGGCCAGCAGCATGCTGAGCCCGAAGATCGCTCCCCAGGAGACGGCGGCGTAGAGCGACTGGGCGCTCGACGCGGACCCCGCCGGGGCGAAGCGGGCAAGGAAGTCCATGGCCGCCAGATGACTGGCGGCGAAGCTGCCCGCGTGCAGCGCCTGGGCGAAGACGAGCAGGACGAGATCGGCGCTGGCGGCGATGGCGAGCCAGCGCACCACGGCCGCGGCGCCGCCCAGCATCAGCAGCCGCGCGGGCCCCAGCCGGCGCAGCAGCGCGCCCCCGACGGCGAACAGCGCGATCTCCGCCGCCACGCCGATCGCCCACAGCCAGCCCACGGTGTCCGGCGCCCGCCCGGCCGCCAGCCAGTACAGACTGCCGAAGCCGAACAGCGCGGCGTGGCTCGACTGGATCAAGCCGCCGGCGGCGAGCAGCAGCAGCACGCGCCGGTCGGCGATCAATCGCAGTATTCCGTGACCGAGCCGCGCAGGCGACGCCTGGCGGCGGTCGGGCAAGGCCACGGCGCCGAAGGCGGTGAGCGCCAGGCCGGCGAGCATGAGAGCGAGGATCGTGTCGGCCGGCCGATCGGCGAGGTACCGGCCGCCGGCTATGGCGGCGACGATGAAGGACAGCGAACCCCACAGCCGCACCCGCCCGTAGTCGAGGCGCCCGGCCGCCGCGAGCCGCACGGTCAGGGCGTCGGCCAGTGGCATGATCGGCGCCAGCAGGGCGGCCGAGACCACCGTCAACGCGAACAAGGACCAGAACCGGTCGGCGAAGAGAAACAGCGCATAGGCTGCGAGACTGCCCAGCGACAACAGGACAAGCGGCCGGCGCACCTCGCCGAACCGGTCGGCGAAGGCGGCGACGAGGGGCGTGGCCAAGACGCGCACCCACATCGGCAGCGCCAGCAGAACCCCGATCGCCCCGGCGGCCAGCCCCTTCGCCTCGAGCCAGACCGGCCAGAACGGCATGGCGATGCCGATGAACGAGAAGATGGCGATATAGAACAGCGACAGGCGCAGCGCCGCCCTATGCCGCGTCTCGGTCATGCGGGGACCACCCGAAGGTCGACTCCACCATAACGAAGCCGCCGGTCCGCCAACAGGGTCACCGCGGCAGCGGCGCCGCAAACGAAGAGCCCGGCCACGCTGGCGCGCGGCCGGGCTCTTGCCGGGTCGAAGGACCGGGGCCGGAGGCCGGGGGACGCAAGCCGGCCCCGGTCATCGACGCCCTTGCCCGCGCGACGAGCGCGGGCCAGGGTACCTCTTTAGGTCACGGCGCTGTCGAGCTCGCTGCCGACCTCGTTGAACACGGCCTCGAGCTCGTTGCCGACGAAAGTCAGGGCGATGATGCAGGCGACGGCCACCAGGGCGGCGATGAGGCCATACTCGATCGCCGTGACGCCCGACTCGTCCCGCAGGAAAGTACGCAGGGTCCTCAACATGTCTAAGATCCTCCTAAAGCATGTTATGCGTCTACTGTCAGGTCCGAACTCGGCCGCAAACCTTGAACTCATCGCTTCCGAAGTATCGGATGCGCCACAGTCGCACCCAGGCATGAACGACAGGTTAATCCGAGCATTGGCTGCATTGTCCTACGGCGGATTGAAGGCACACCAAGAAATACCTGCGGAACTCTGATTTATTACTTGCAGCAATTCAGATAAAATTTTATGGGAATCGAACGAACCGGCGGAAAACCGCGACGGGATCGAGGACAGGGCTAGTCGCGGGCCGGCCCGGCGGCCGGCAAGATCTCTCTTCCCGTTAACCATATCGGGCGTTAGCCTCGGCCCAAGGGAGCGGCGAGCGAGAGCAAGAAAATGCCGGAACGGAAAAAAATCGCCCTGGTGGTGGGAGCGGGGCGCGGTCTCGGGGCGGCGCTGGCACGCCGCTTCGCGCGCGCAGGCGCAGCCACCGCGGTGGCCGCCCGCGGGCCTGAGCCGTTGCAGCGGCTGGCCGGCGAGATCGGGGCGCGGGCGTACCCGTGCGATGCGACCCGCGAGGGCGAGGTGGTGCGGCTGTTCGAGCGGATCGGCGACGAGTTGGGCGATCCCGATCTCGTGGTCTACAACGCCGGCAGCTACCGGCCCGGGACGGTGCTGGAGACCGGCGCTGAGGAGTTCGAGCAGGCATGGCGCATCGGCTGCCTGGGCGGCTTCCTGGTCGGCCGCGAGGCCGCCCGCCGCATGGCGGCGCGGGGCTCCGGCACCGTGCTGTTCACCGGCGCCACCGCCGCGCTGCGCGGCAGCGCTGGTTTCGTCAACCTGGCGGTCGGCAAGTTCGGACTGCGGGCGTTGGCGCAGAGCATGGCGCGCGAGCTGGGACCGCGGGGCATCCACGTCGCCCATGTCGTCATCGACGGGCAGATCGAGGCCGAGCACCGCCCCGGGCGGCGGCGCGCCGATCGGGGCGCCGACGCGCTGCTCGACCCCGACGCCATCGCCGAGACATTTTGGCAACTGCACCTGCAGCCGCGCAGCGCCTGGACGCTGGAACTCGACCTCAGGCCGTGGGTCGAGAAATTCTGATGTCGACGCCCGCGATCATCACGGTGGCGATCACCGGCAGCCAGCCGACGAAGCAACAGAACCCGGCGGTGCCGATCGCCCCCGCCGAGCAGATCGAGAGCACCCATGAGGCGTTCGAGGCGGGCGCAGCGCTCGCCCATATCCACGTGCGCGACGACGCCGGACATTCGTCGTCCGATCCGGCCCGGTTCGCCGCCGTGCAGGCTGGCATCCGGCGGCACTGCCCCGGCATGATCGTGCAGTTCTCCACCGGAGGCCGCGGGCGGCTCGCCGCCGAGCGCGCCGGCGCGCTAACCCACCACCCGGACATGGCCTCGCTCGCCACCGGGTCGGTCAATTTCGCCAACCAGATCTATGAGAACCCGCCCGCGCTCATCGACGAGCTCGCCAGTACCATGCTCGCGCTAGGCGTCAAGCCGGAGGTCGAGATCTTCGACCTCGCCATGCTGTACAACGCGCGCGGCCTCGTCGATCGCGGCCTGCTGCGGCCGCCCGCCCACGTGCAATTCGTGATGGGCATTCCGAACGCCCTGCCGGCGCGCGAACGGGTGCTCGACTTCCTGATCGAGGAGCTCGCCGATCAGCTGCCCGGCGCCACCTGGACGGCCGCCGCAACCGGCCGGCACCAGCTCGCCGCCAACCACTGGGCGCTCGCCCGCGGCGGCCACGCCCGCACCGGGCTCGAGGACAACATCTATTACGAGCGCGGCCGGCTGGCGGCGAGCAACGCGGAGCTGGTGCGCCGCGTGGCCGAGCTCGCCCTGAGCCATGATCGGCGCCCGGCGACGGCCGGCGAGGCCCGGCGCATCCTGGGGCTGCCGGCCGCGTCGTGACGGGAAGGACGGACATGGCGGGCCGCGGCCAAGTCAACGCCGACCTGGCGAGCGCCGTGGCCGAGGCGGAGGCGCGCTACGTCGCCGCCAACCCGAAGAGCGCCGAGTGGCACGAGCGGGCCGCCGCCGCCATGCCGGGCGGCAATACCCGCACGGTTCTGTTCTATTCGCCGTTTCCGCTGACCTGGGCCTCGGGCGAGGGCGCCACGTTGCGCGACGTGGACGGCCACCTCTACACCGACTTCCTCGGCGAGTACACCGCCGGGCTGTACGGCCACTCGAACCCGGCGATCCGCGCCGCCATGCTGGAGGCGCTGCAAGGCGGCATCGTGCTGGGCGGCCCCAACCGCTACGAGGCGCCGCTCGCCGCCGAGCTGTGCCGGCGCTTCCCGTCGATCGAGTTGGTGCGGTTCTGCAATTCCGGCACCGAGGCCAATCTGCTTGCGCTGTCCGCGGCACGCCACGCCAAGGGGCGCGACGGCGTGCTCGTGTTCGAGGGTGCCTACCACGGCAGCCTGTTGAGTTTCGCCCATGGCGGCTCGCCGTTGAATGTGCCGTTCCCCTTCCTCGTCGCGCCCTACAACAACACCGAGCGTACGCTGGCGCTGATAGAGAGTCACGCCGGCGAGCTCGCCGCCGCCATCGTCGAGCCGATGATGGGCGCCGGCGGCTGCTTGCCCGCCAGCCACGAGTTCCTGGCTGCCTTGCGCGGCGCCTGCGACCGGCACGGCATCGTGCTGATCTTCGACGAGGTGATGACCTCGCGCCTCTCGCCCGCCGGCCTGCAGGGCGCCCTCGGCGTCACGCCGGACATGACGACGCTCGGCAAGTATTTGGGCGGCGGCGCCAGCTTCGGGGCCTTCGGCGGGCGCCGCGACCTGATGGCGCGCTTCGACCCGCGCCGCCCCGACGCCCTCGGCCACGCCGGCACCTTCAATAATAATGTGCTGTCCATGGCGGCGGGCTACGCCGGCCTGACGCAACTGTTCACGCCGGAGGCGGCCGGCCGGCTCAACCGCCAGGGCGACGCCCTGCGCGAGGCGATCAATCGCACGGCGGCGAAACGCCGCCTGCCGCTGCAGGCGACCGGCCTGGGATCGATCATCGGCCTCCATTTCCACGCCGGCCCGATCCGCTCGCCGGCCGACCTCGAGCCCGGCGACGGCGCGGCGGCGCAGCGGATGAGTGACTTGCAGAAACTGTTCCATCTCGACCTCATGCAGCACGGGCAATATCTCGCCCGGCGCGGCTTCATGAGCCTGTCGCTGCCGATCACGGCGGCGGACTGCAACGAGCTGGTGGCCGCCATCGACGAGTTCCTGAGCGTGCGCGGCGCCCTCCTCGCCGCCGGCGGCGACTGACCTCTTGTCGAAGCGCCCGAAACCGTTGACGCGCGCCGCGGCGGAGGCGATCGGCGCCGAGGCGCTGGCGTTCATCGCGGCTGAGCCCTATCGCCTGCAGCGGTTCATGGCCGAGGCCGGCTTGTCGCCCGACCGGCTCAAGGCCGACATCGAGGCACCCACGTTTCTCGCCGGCGCGCTCGACTTCCTGCTGGGCGAGGAAGCGCTGTTGCTCGCATTCGTCGAGCGGCTCGCGATCGCGCCCGAGCTGCCGGCCATGGCGCGACGCCTGCTGCCCTGATCATGCCGGACACCGTCGAGGCCGACATCGTCATCATCGGCGGCGGCATCATCGGCTGCTCGATCGCCTATCACCTGACCCGTATGGGCCGTGACGTGACGCTCTTGGAGAAGGGCGGGCTCACCCACGGCGCCACCTGGCACGCCGCCGGTCTGGTCGGCCAACTGCGCTCGTCGCGCAACGTGACGCGCATGCTGCAAATGAGCGTGGCGCTCTACGACACGCTGGAATCCGAGACCGGCCAGCCGGTCGATTGGAAGAAGGTGGGTAGTCTCAGGCTCGCCTGCTCGCCCGACCGCGTGCTCGAAAACAGACGCCTTGCGACCATGGCCAAGAGCTTCGGGCTCGAGATGCACATGCTGGGCGCGGCGGAGGCCCAAACCCTGTTCCCGCTGATGAGCACCGACGGCGTCGCGGGCGCCGTCTATCTGCCGAGCGACGGCTACATCGATCCTTCGAGCGTGGCCCAGGCGCTGGCCAAGGGGGCGCGCCAGAAGGGCGCCCGAATCTTCCAGAACACGGCGGTGACCGGGGTCCGCGTCCGCCGCCGGCGCGTGGTCGAGGTCGCGGCCGGCGAGCGCCATTTCAAATGCGCCGTCGTGGTCAACGCCGCCGGCATGTGGGCGCGCGAGGTGGCGGCGATGAGCGGCGTCAGGGTGCCGGCGCTGGCGCTCGAGCACCAGTACCTCGTCACCCTGCCCATCCCCGACATGCCGCCCGACATGCCGACGCTGCGCGACCCGGATCTGCTGGTCTATTACAAGCCGGAGGTGCGCGGGCTGGTGGTGGGCGGCTACGAGCCCGACACGGTCCCCTTCGGCGCCACCGGCATCCGGCACGACTTCGGCCAGGAGCTGCTGCCCGGCAGCTTCGACCGCTTCGAGCAACTCGCCAAGAAGGCGGCGCGCCGCACGCCGGCGATCGAGAAGGTGGGCGTGCGCCAACTGGTCAACGGGCCGATTCCCTATTCCGCCGATGCCGACTTCATCATGGGCAAGGCGCCGGAGCTCGACAATTATTACGTCGCCGCCGGCTTCCTCTACGGCATCGCGGCCGGCGGCGGCGCCGGGCGAATGATGGCGGAATGGATAGTCGACGGGCGCCCCAGCCTCGACTTGTGGCCGCTCGACCTCAGCCGCTTCTACTTCCACCACGCCGCCAAGGCGTTCATGTACCCGCGCGCCGTCGAGCTCTATGGCCGGCACTACAAGATGAACTACCCGGCGACGGAGCCCCTGAGCGCGCGGCCGCTGCGGGTGAGCCCGCTCTATCGCCGCCTCAAGGACGAGGGCGCCGTGTACGGCACCCGGGGCGGCTGGGAACGGCCCAACTGGTTCGCCCCCGCGGGCAGCGCCGCCGCCGACGAGCCGTCCTTCGGGCGGCCCAACTGGTTCGCGGCCGTCGGCCGCGAGCACCGCGCCGTGCGCGAGCGCGTCGCCCTCATCGACCAGACGTCGTTCAGCAAGTTCGAGGTGCTGGGGCCGGGCGCGTTCGCCCTGCTGCAACGCCTGGCCGCCGCCGATCTGGCGAAGCCGGCGGAGAGCGTGATCTACAGCCAAATGTGCAACGAAGCAGGCGGCATCGAGGCCGACGTGACGCTGTCGCGCCTCGACGACAATCGCTTCTACGTCGTGACCGGCAGCGCCTTCGGCGTGCACGACCGGCATTGGATCGAGACCCACCTGCCGGACGATGGCTCGGTCGTGGTCCGGGACGCAACCTCGGCCCGGGCCGTCATCAACCTGTGCGGCCCCGACGCGCGTCGGGTCTTGCAGCAAGTGGCCGAAGAGGACGTGTCCAACGCCGCATTCCCGTTCGCCACCTGGCGCCATCTCACCATCGGCGCGGCGCCGGTGCTGGCGCTCAGGATCGGCTACGTAGGCGAGCTCGGCTGGGAGCTGCACGTGCCGCCGGACTATGCCGAGCACGTCTACGGGGTGTTGTGGCGCGCCGGCGAGCCCTTCGCCATCGCCAACGCGGGCTACCGGGCGATCGACACCCTGCGCATGGAAAAGGGGTATCTCTACTGGAGCGCCGACATCACGCCCGACTACAACCCGTACGAGGCCGGTCTGGGCACCCGGGTGGCGCTCGGCAAGGGCGAATTCATCGGGCGCGCGGCGCTGGCCCGGGTCAAGAGCGAGGGCGTGCGCCGCAAACTGTGCGTGTTCACCCTGGAGCGTCCGGCCATGGTCCATGGCGGCGAGGCGATCCTCTGCCGCGACCGCGTCCTCGGCGTCGCCACCAGCGGCAATTTCGGGCACACCGTCGGCAAGCCGATCCTGTTCGGCTATCTGCCCATCGAGGAGGCGGCGCACAGGGAATATGTCGTCGAGAGCTTCGGCGAGGAGATCCCCGCCACGCGGCACGACGGGCCGCTCTACGACCCCCGGATGCTGCGCCTGAAGAGCTGAGGACTCCGATGGACGACGTGCACTCCCACCTCCTCCGCGTGCCGCGCTTCGCCGGGCTAGGCCCCGACGCCTACAAGGCGGAGCGCCTGGCCGGCCTCACCAACCGAAACTACAAGATCGCGCTCGAGCGCGAGTGCTTCGTGCTGCGCGTTCCGGGCGAAGGCACGGCCGAGTATATCGACCGCCGGGTCGAGGGCATCAACGCGCGCATCGCCGCCGAGGCCGGGGTCAACGCCGAGGTCGTCTTCTTCGACGACCGGGGCGTGCAACTCACTCGCTTCATCGACGCCGTCACCATGAACGCCGAGCGCTTCAAGGACCTGGGCGCGGTCGCCCGCGCCGCCGCGGCGTTCCGGCGCATGCACACTTTCGGGTGGAGCTTCGCCTCGCGCTTCGAGCTGTTCCAGATGATGGACGGATACCTGGAGCTATTGCGCAAGAAGGACGCGAGGATACCCGAGGGCTACGAGGCGGTGCAGCGGCAGGCGGAAGCGGTGCGCGCGGCCTTGAACGCGAATCCGGCGCCGCTGGCGCCGTGTCATTGCGATCCCCTGGCCGAGAACTTCCTCGACACCGGCCGGCGCATCTACATCGTCGACTGGGAGTACGCCGGCAACAACGATCCGATGTGGGACCTGGCGGACCTGTCGGTGGAGGCGGCGTTCGGCCCGGCCCAGGACGCGGCGCTGCTCGAGGCATATTTCGCCGGCCCGCCGCCCGCCGCCGAGGTCGGCCGCATGGTGCTCTACAAGGCCATGTGCGACCTGTTGTGGACGCTGTGGGGCGTCATCCAGTGGGTGAACGCCAACCCCGCGGACGATTTCTGGGCCTACGCGGTGAACCGCTTCGAGCGCTGCAAGGCGCTGATGGCGGAGCCGCAATTCCGGCCCCACCTGGAGGCCGTGCGCCGCGGCTGAGCTCAACCCGCATTTCCCATATCACCTAGCCATGCGACGCCGCTTCGCCATGTCACCAGCCGTGGGTTTAACCTTTGCGCCATACGGTTGCGAGCCACGGCTGCTTGTGGCGCGGGAGTCCCGGCGGGCGATAGTAATGCCGCACCTCGAAGAACCCGGCAGCGCGAACGTAATTGCGCCAGGTGTCGAGATCGAAGAAGCAGCTATAGCGGTCACCGCTTAAGCCTTCCTCGTTGTTTCCTCTTGGGTTTGAGCAGAACAGGACGCCCCGGAGCCTCAAGGTTCCGGAGAGTTCGAGCAACACCCTCGGCAACTCCTGGCTCGGCACGTGGAACAGCGACGCGTTCGCAAACACGCCGTCGAAGCGGCTCTCCGGCAATGCCATCGCGAGAAAATCCTGGCGGAGAACCTCGCACCCCGAATAGGAGCGTGCCATGGCCACGAATTCCTTCGATCCGTCCAGGCCCACGGCGTCGTGCCCCAATGAACGAAAATGGTGAAGGTCTCGGCCGGGTCCACAACCCAGATCAAGAATGGAATAGGGCGGATCGCCCTCGATCGCATCCAGAAGCGCCGAATAATTTTGGCTGACGTCGTGATCCCGAGTGCCATCCCAATATGCCTCGGCCAGACCATCGTAATGGGCGATCGTCACTTCTGAAGCGTGATGCGACTGCTCGACATCGACCCGAAGTAGCCCCTTATCGGACTGACCCTTCCAATTACCCATGCCCACTGCTTCCCTCGACCATCAAGTATCTGTTCCCTATGCCGAACCACCGCGCGCCGGGCCTGGAGCCGTCGCACTCGGTGCAGAGCCGTGTTGCCGGTCGAAAATCGCCGGCTGCCAGGAGAAGCCCGCGGAGCGTATCCAGCATACGGTCAAGGGCTTCGACGCCGAAGTCGGCGATTTTCGCCGCAGCCCGCAGGGACACGGCCATGACGAGTTCCGAAACAGGTTCTAAGCACGTTCGGCGGCGGGCCGCTTCACGCCGTCGTCCGGCGCGCCCCACCGGCGCATGGCGATTCCGATGATGAGCAGCGCCGCGACATAGAACACGATCTGCATGCCGTTCGGCCGGTCGGCATAGCCGACGAGAGTGTGCAGGAACTGGCCGGGCAGACTCGCCTCGGGCAGCAATTCCGAGCTGTCCCAGACGCGCCGGCCGAGCGCCGGCAGAATGCGCGCCTGCACCAGATATCCCGCGCCCTGCGCCGCCATGCCGGCGGCGAGCAGCAGGATCATCCAGCCGGTGAGCGTGAACACCAGGCGCGTCGGAATGCGCAGCAGCCCGAAATAGAGGAGGAACCCGGCGGCCGCGCCGGCGGCCAGGCCGAAGGCGCTACCGGCCATCGTCTCGGCGAGCGCGGCGCCGCTGCCCAGCACGAGGCCGTACAGGAACAGCACGATCTCCGATCCTTCGCGCAAGACCGCCAGCCCGACGACGGCCGTCAAGACGTAGAGCGGCCGCTGGCCGACCGCCACGGCCCGGCCGGTCTCGCTCATCTTGCAGGCGAGATCGCGGCCGTGGCGGCCCATCCAGACGTTGTGCCAGCCCAGCATGGCGACCGCGGCGAACAGGACCGCCGCGTTGAACAGCTCCTGGCCCATGCCGGCCGCCGCCGCCGCGATGGTCCCGGCCGCCGCCGCCACGGCCAGAGAACTCGCCGTCCCGACGCCCACGCCCGCCATGACCCATTGCCCGCGCCCGGCGAGGCCCCTGGTCGCGGCCATCACGATGCCGATGACGAGGGCCATCTCGAAGACCTCGCGGGCGACGACGACGGCGGCTGCCAGCATGACGCGTTCCCTTCCCGCTACTTGGCGACTATATCGCCCCTGGCGCTGTCCGGGTGGAACTCGCCGAAGAACTCGTAAGTCCCCGGCTCCAGCGCGTCGATCTCGAACACGGCCTCGGCGCCGCCGGGAATTATCTTTTCGAGATCGAGGTCGTCGCTCTCGAATTCCTCCGGCGTCGGGTCGGCGTTCTTGACAATGAGCTCGAAGGCGGCGCCGGCGGGCACCTCGATCCGCGCCGGCTCGAAGCGATGGTCCTTGATGGTAAGCGTGACGCTTGTCTCGGCGCTCGCGCCGCCCGCGAGCGCGAGCAGGATCGAAAAGACGACGGTTCGCCACATGTGAGAAGTCTCCATCACCGATGCCTGGGCGTCCATGCGACCGGGCGCCGCGGATGACATTGATACTCAATCGCAACTAGTGTGTCAAGTGCGCCCGCGCTAGAGCAAGATCGGATCAGATTGAATAAATCTGATCCGTGAATCTTGCTCTAATTCAATAGCTTGAGCATGATCTTATCGGAAAAGTGGTAGCCACTTTTCCAGATCATGCTCTAGGGCCGCCCGGAGCCGGTGTCTCCCCTGCTATCTCCCCTGCTTTTCAATGAGATGCCGCTCCAGCAGCTCGAACCGGTCATTGCCGAAGTAGAGCTTGCCCGCGAGCATGAAGCTCGGCACGCCGAACACGCCTGCTGCTATCGCCGCCTCGATGTTGCGCTCGACCGCCCGCTTGTAGCGCGGGTCCGAGGTCGCCGCCGCCACCGCTTCGCCTGCGCCGCCAGCGCCCGCGCCCGGCGTGGAGTAGGCTACGTGAAATCCGGCCTCTGCCATCACTTGAGCGGTCTCCGCGCGATCCTAGTCGAAAACGAGGCGCGGGAAGTACAGCGACACCACCCAATTCGGCCGGTCGACGATCTCGCTGATCTTGAGATCGGCCGCCAGGCTGCACAGGATATAGGCGTCTTCCGGGGCGAGCCCGTGCCGGCGTCCGAGCAGGTCGATCATGGCGCGCACGGCGGCGACGGCGCCGGCCATCAGGCTCGGCCCGATCCCGGTGGTGGCGTAGTACCCCCGCCCCGCGAGGTGGCCGCCCACGGGGCCGGGCAGCTCGAACTGCGGCCCCGGCAGGCGGGCGTCCTTGACGAGGTCGATGCGCACCGCGACCGCGAGGGCGGTTTCCAGGCCGGTGCCGCAGACCTCGCCGTCGCCTTGCACGCCGTGGCCGTCGCCCAGCGACAGGAGCCCGCCCGGCACCTCGACCGGGAGATGGAGCACCGCCCCCTCGCCCAGGTCGCGGATGTCAATCGTGCCGCCGACGCGACGCGGCGGCAAGATGTCATGGGCGCCGGCTTGCGCGGGGGCGAGGCCGATCGAGCCCAGCATCGGCCGCAACGGCAGGCGCGCGGGGCCGTAGGCCAGCGGGTTTCGTCCCGTCCGGTCGTAGGTCCACAGCCTGAGCACGGGCGCGGGGAAGTCTTCGGCCAACAACCCGAAACCGGGGATCAGCGCCGACCAGCCCCAGCCGCAGGGCGCCAGCGACAGGATGGCGATCTTGAGCGCATCGCCCGGGGACGCGCCGTCGACATAGATGGGGCCGCTCACCGGGTTGACCCGTCCCCAATCGAGCGCGAGCAATTGCTCGGCGCTCGACTGCGGCCCGATCTGCCCGCCGCCGGGGTCGAGCGCGCTGAGCTCGACGGTATCGCCGGGCGCCACGGTCGCCGCCGGCGGCAGCCGGTTGTCCCAACGCCAATGGTGCCGGTCGGCGTGGATAGTGTGGGTCATGGCCGCTCTCGCCGCGGGGTCCGCCGCCGGCGTTGACCGCGCCCACGAAAAGCCCTTGATTGTCGGCCGGCACTCTCGCCCCTCCGACTCGCCCGATGCCAATGCCCGCCGCCGGAAAGACCGCGCGAAACGGCCGCCGACGCTGGCATGCCGCCGAGCGTCAAGCGGACATCCTCGCTGTCGCCCTCGACCTGTTCGCCAAGAGCGACTTCGCCGGCGTCACCATGCGCGACATCGCGCGGTCCTGCGCCGTCAATCCGTCGCTCATCTATCATTATTACGGCGGCAAGAAGGACCTGTTCCGCGCCTCGATCGAGCACGCGGTTCGGCAGACCATCGAGCGCTACCGGAGCCTGCGCGCCCGGCGCCCGCTCCAGGGCGATCCACGCGCGGCGCTCGACGACTGGTTCGACGTCAACCTCGCGCTGGCGGCGCCGCTGCGCAAGTTCGCCAAGGTGGTGATCGACTACACCTTCTCGCCCTCGAAGATCGATTCGATCGACCGCATGATCGAACGGTTCTACGCCGACGAACGGGCCCTGCTGGCCGAGAGCCTGGCCGAGGGCGTGCGCCGCGGCCTGTTCCGGCCGCTCGATCCGCAGGAACTCGCCGCCTTCGTGCAGACCCACCTGGACGGTGCGTTCTTCGGCTCGATGACGCGGGCGAGTGCCGACCTCGAGGCCGGCATCGAGCGCCTGCGCCGCGTGCTGTGGGACCGTCTCGGCTGCAAGCGCGCCGGAACGGCGCGCCGCCGCCGGGCGCGGCTTCATAACCCGTACTCGGCGCGGTAGGCCTCGCGCGCGGCGCGGAAGCATTCGATCGGCGCCCGCAGGATCCCGGCGCCGATCTGGCCGCCGTCCTTGCCGGCGAGCCCGCCGTCGATCGCCGGCAAGATTCCGGTGTCGACGACCCGGAAGACGTCGATGCCGGTGGGCGTGCCGCGGTAGCCGAAGAACGGTACCTGGAACGTGGCGCTCTCGCCCACCGTGATGTCGTACATGCTGCGGTTCAGCGCCGCCATCGCCTCGGCCGAGCCGCCCTGATAGCGCTGCAGCGCGAAGGCGGCGGCCTGGGCGAAGCCGCCCAACCCCACCGTCTCGGTGATGTGGCTCTCGCCCCCGATCCATTCGATGTCGTCCTTGGTGAAGCCCTCGAAGAGCTGCGCCTCGACCACCGCGTGCGGGCCCGCGAACCAGCGCCCGGCGAGCCCGCTCAACCGAATGGCGAACCCGCGGCAGCTTATGGTCATGGCGCTCACCACGCTCGACCCGCGCACGCCGTCGGCGGCGTCGGCCATCGACTTCGCCGCCGCCATGGACAGCCGGAGGAAGAAATAGTCGTTCTCATAGAGGAAGGCGAAGGTGCGCCGCGCCGCCTCGGAGCGCTCGCGGTGGAGCTCCATGAGTTGCGGCGTGAGCTCGCGCAGGAACAGCGCCGTGCCCGCGGTGTTGCGGCTGTGCAGCTCGTCGCCCATGTGCAACGCGCGGGCCATCAGCACCCGGAGCGGGATGCCGCCCGCGCGGCGCACCGCCTCGCCGATTGCGGGTCCGATCACGTCCTGGATCAGCAGCAGGGCCCGGCGCACCTCCTCGTCATAGGCGCCGTAATTGAGCCGCCGGCGCGCCGCGCCCTCATAGAAGTTGCAGAACCCGCGGTTGCCGTGCGCCTTGTTCTCGACCACGAACACCGGCATCGAGGCGGTGTAGATGCCGGCGACCGAGCCGACGCAGCCGTGATCGTGGCAGGCGCCGATGCGAATGGCGCCGCCGGCGAACTTGGCCTCGGCTTCGGCGGTATCGCGCGCCAAGCCCTCGAACAAGGCGCCGTAGAGGAGCGCGCGCCGCTGCCCGCCGGTATATTCGGCCCAGGCCATCGGCCGGCCGGAGGTAAGGACGGTGTTGGGCGTCATGCCGGGCACGGCCTCGATGGCCGGGCGCACGTCCACCAGCACCGGGTCGGCCGCGTTGAGGCGCGCCAGCGTCTCCTGGTTGGCCTCGCGGCGCAGCGCCTCCGCCGCGCTCAAGCGGCCCTCCGGCCTACCAGAGCTGCAAATAGCGCTCGCGTTCCCACTCGCCCACCGTCAGGCAGTATTCCTGCCACTCCGCCCGCTTGTAGGCGGCATAGCTGGCATGGAACTCGGGCCCGAAGACGGCCTTGGCGAGTTCGTCCTCGGCGAACGCCTCGATGGCCTGGCCCAGCGTGCGCGGCAGGCGGCGGATGCCGCGGCTCTCCAACTCGTCCTCGCTCACGTCGTAGGTGTTGAACTCGACTGGCTCGCCGGGGTCGAGCCTCTGGCGGACGCCCTCGAGGCCGGCCGCCACGGCGAACGCCGCCCCCAGATAGAAATTGACCGCGCTGTCGGCGTTGCGCAGTTCGAGGCAGCGGCGGTTCATCGGCAACCGGCACATGAGCGTGCGGTTGTTGTGGCCGTAGGCTTGGTACACCGGCGCCCAGGACATCTCGTTCATTTGGCCGCGCGGGTTCAGGCGCTTGTAGGAGTTGATCGTGGGACACACGACGGCGTTGATCGCCGTGGCGTGGCGCAGCACGCCGGCGGTGAAGTGGTAGGCGATGTCGTCGTAGCCGCGCCCACCGCGCCCCTCTTGCCCGGCGGCCGGCTCGAACGCGTTCGCGCCCGTCTTGAGGGCGGCCAGGCTGATGTTGAGGTGGGCGCCCGAACCGAAGGCGTGCGACCACGGCTTCGGCATGAAGCTCGCGATGCAGCCGAGTTCACGGGCGACATGCTTGGCCATGAGCCGGAACAGCACCATGCGGTCGCACATGGCGAGCACGTCGGTGTAGCCGAAGTCGAACTCGTACTGGCCGTCGCCGCCCTCGTGGTCGAAGGAGTAGACGTCCCAGCCGAGCCCGTTGATGTAGCCCACCATCGGTTCGAGGAACTTGTCGGCGAGGATCGTCGTCTCCAGGTCGTAGCCGCGGGTCGGCCGATTGACGACGTCCTCCGACACGAAGGGCCGCCATTCGCCGTCTACCCGGCGCAGCACGTAGACCTCCGGCTCCACCCCCATGTTGACCTTGAAGCCCATGTCCGCGGCGGCCGCGGCCTGCCGCTTGAGCACGGTGCGCGAGCAATGGCTGTAGGGCCGCCCCTTGAACTCCAGGTCGGCGAACGCCACCGCGTAACGTCGGTCCCAGGGCAGCACCGTCGTGCTGGCGAGGTCGGGGCGCCCGACGCACTCGTCCTCGTTGGGCCCGAGCGGGCCCATCAGCTCAAGGGCTCCCACGGTGTACAGCTCGGAACCCCGAAGCGCGTCGGACAGATGCTCGATCGGCACGCATTTCGACTTCGGCACGCCGAGACCGTCCACGTAGGCGCCGAAGAAGTAGCGGACGCCCGCCGCCTGCAACGACCGTTTCAGCTCGTTCGGGTCCGCGGCCTTCGGGAGCGGTGCCTTGGCGTCGTTCATGGCCGCGTTGCGCCCGGGGCCCTTTATTCGACCGGGATCTGCTTGAACGCGAGGTCGATGTCGACGCCCTGTTTGCGCCGGTAGACGCGAGCGCCGACGTACCAGAAGATGCCGAGCACGAGCAGCCCCAGCACGACCCAGAACTCGAGCTTGACCCCGTCGGCCGAGACCAGCGGCCCGGCGGCGATCGGGTCGAACCACAGCGCGATGACGACGCCGAGGAAGAAGACCGCGCCGAGCGCGCCCAGGATCGCCATCAGCGGCACGCCGGCGAGCTTGAGGCGCGCCACCGGCGACATGCGGAACAGCTCGCGGCGCTGATAGGGGAACAGGACGGCCGAGATCATGACCGCGCCCCAGATCACCAGCAGCACCTCGATCAAGGTGAGGAACGCGATCTTGGCGAAGGCGATGAACGCCATGATCACGACGGCCACGGCCGTGGACAGCCCGATGGCCACGACCGGCGTGTGGAGGCGCGGGCTCACCCGGGCCAAGGCGTCGGGGCCGATGCGGTCGAGCGACCAGGCCACCATGGTGCGGGTGGTATAGGCGATCTCGGCCGGGATCCAGAACCAGATCCAGGCAACGAAGGTGGCCATGATGACCGCCGTCAGCACCAGGCTGCCGGTGAGCAGGCTGGCGAGCACGGTGAACCACGGCGCCGCGCCGACGCTGCCTTCGATCGAGCCGCCTGCGACCGCGTTCAACGAGTTCCAGGCGATCGCCGCCTGGAAGTCGTAGCCGAAGACGCGGTCCGAGAGCACGGCCACCAGCGCGATCAGCGCGCCCGAGACGATCACGGCGCCGAACATGCCGAGGAACTGCGAGCGGTTCACCCGCTTGATCTCGCCGCCGATCGCCACCGACTGCACGGCGCCGAGCAGCGGCAGCAGCGGCCACACCAGGAATGCCACGGTCTGGCCGAGGTCGAAGGGCGCCGGCGTCCAGCCGCTCGCCTGGGCCGCCGCGATCACTTGGTCGTAGTCGAGACCGGCGAGCGCCTGGAGGTTCGCCCGGAAGGTCTCGCGGCTGCCGGCGGCGAGCACGACGATGATGACGGCGGTGCCGAGCATGGCGATGACGAACAGCACCTGCTGCGTGCGGAAGTAGCGCCGCGTGCCGGAGGCGAGCAGCAGCCCCGCCGCGACCAGCACCGCGCTGCCGCACCAGAAGATGCCCTGCGGCGTGTTGAGGGCGGCGCTCCAGCCGATGAGCGTCGGACTGCCGGCCACGGCGCCGACCGCGCCGAGGAAAGAGGCGAACCCGACGGTGACGATGAGCGAGGAAGCGAAGGCCGCGTAATAGAGCAGGATGACCGTCTCGACGAGGGTGAGCACGAAGGCGCCGCCTGGGCTCAGGCTGCGCGACAGCGACAGATAGACGCCGCCCGAGCGCGGAAAGATGATCGACCACATGTAGAAGGTCCCCGCCACCACCAGCATGCCGCCCGTGGCAAGCAGGGTGGAAATCCAGATCGAGGCCCCGCCGTAGAGGCTGGGCCCGTAATACTGGTTGAGGGCGATGGCGATGCCGACCGAGACCAGCCCGATGTTGAAGATGAAGGTGTCCCAGGCGCCGGCCACGCGCACCAGGCCCGAGGCCCGGCGGGTGAAGACGCGGGGATCGCCCGCGGCGGTGTCCGTCATGCTTGCCTCCCCTCGCGGCCGCTCGAACAGGAGCCGCCTATTGAACGCTTGTTCAGTACCCTACCGCCGGCTAGGCCGGGCCGCAAGCCGCCTGCGCGCCGCCGGCCAGCCTCACAGCCACTGCACGAATTTGCCGCGGCTATAGACGCAGCCGCCCGTTGTGCCGTCGGCCGCGACGCAAGTCCCCTTGCCGTCCGGTTCGCCGTCCACGAAATTGCCTTCGAAGCTGTCGCCGGCGGGCGACACGAGCCGGCCCTTGCCGCCGCGCTTGCCGGCCCGCCATTCGCCCTCGTACGAGCCGCCGGCGGCGAACGCGTACTTGCCGGCGCCCTCGAAGCCGTCGTCCATGAACTCGCCGTCGTAGCTGTCGCCGTTGGCGTAGACGAGCCGGCCCCGGCCGTGGCGCTTGCCGGCCCGCCATTGCCCTTCGTAGCGGCTACCGTCGGAATAGGCATAGATACCTTGGCCGTGGCGCAGGTCGGTGCTGAATTCGCCTTCGTACGAGCCGCCGTCGGCGCGCGCGAGTTTGCCCCGACCGTGGCGTTTGTCGTCCTTGAACTCGCCCTCGTATATATCGCCGTTGGCATAAACCAGGCGGCCGCTGCCGTGCCGCCTGCCGGCCGCGAACTCGCCCTCGTAGCTGCCGCCCGCGGCGAAGACGTATTTGCCGGTGCCGTCGATGACGCCGTCCTTCACCTGGCCGTCGTACCTGTCGCCGCCGGGGAACAGGAAGGTTCCAGTACCGTGGCGCGCATCGTCCCGGTACTCGCCCTCGTAGACGACGCCATCGGCGCCCTCCTCCCTGCCCTTGCCGTGCCGCGCGTCGAGGCGCCATTCGCCTTCGTAAGCGCCGGCGTCGGCCCGCCGGTACTTGCCGAACCCGTGGCGCCGGCCGCGCTCGAATTCGCCGTCGTAGACATCGCCGTTCGCGTAGACGGCCTTGCCCCGGCCATGGCGCTCGCCGTCCTCGAAGGCGCCTTCGTAGCCGCCGCCGGCGGCGAATGTGAACTTGCCCTGGCCGGCGAACCGGCCGCTGGCGAACTCACCCTCGTAGGAGTCCCCGTTGGCGTAGACCTGCTTGCCGCGGCCGTGCGGCACGCCGTCGGCGAACGCGCCCTCGTAGAGCGATCCATCCGATCCGGCGAGCCGCCCCTTGCCGTGCGGCCTGTCGTCTTGCCATTCGCCCTCGTAGAGCGCGCCGCTGGCGTACAGCAGCCTGCCGCGGCCGTGCCGCAGGCCCCGGCGGAACTCGCCTTCGTAGCTGCTGGCGTCGGTATAGACGTTCTTGCCGTCGCCGTCTTTGAGCGAGTCCCTGACGCCGCCTTCGTAAGTACCGCCGCGGGACGAAACGATCTTGCCCTCGCCTTGCATCTTGCCCAGATGCCAGCTCCCGGTGGCGGCCTCGACGAGCTTGCCGTCCCCGAACCAAGCGGCCCGGCCTTCGCCCTCGGCCTTGCCGTCGGCGCAAGCGCCGGACCACTCGACGGTCCTGCCGAGCCCAGGCTCCGGGTCGAACACCTGGCACTCAGACTCCGTGTCGAGCGCCCAGTCCCCGGCCGCGGCCACACCCGGCCAGCCCAACAGCGCCGCCGCGACAAACGCGCGAGCCGCCATGACAAGGAAAGTTCTCGCGCCCTCCATCGCGCTAATTGCGCCTCCCTGGTTGATTCAAGTCAAGACTCGGATGCGCTCAGCCTATAGCATGGCAAGCGGCAAATCGGTTCGCGAGCGCTCCCATGCATCGACTGACGCGCGAGGAGATCATCGGCGTCGTCGGCCCGCTGTTCGACGAGCACCCCGAGGAAGAGCGCGCCTGAGGCACCTTGTCCACGGAATTGGGTGAAACGAACGACTTTAGCGGCGCCGGGCGCGACTGGGCCAAGGCCCGCCAGGAGATGCTGGCGGAGATCGCCGCCGAGGCCGCGGCCACCGCCGACTACACCGGCCGGCCGGCGTTCGATGCGCGCGTCATGGCGGCCCTGGTGAAGGTGCCGCGCCACGAGTTCGTGCCGGACCGCCAGGAGCCGTACGCTTACGTCAACGGGCCGCTGCCGATCGGCTACGGCCAGACCATCTCGCAGCCTTACATCGTCGCCTTGATGACCGACCTGCTGCGGCTCGAGCCGCATCATGTGGTGCTCGAGATCGGCACGGGTTCGGGATACCAGACCGCCGTGCTGTCGCTGCTGGCGCGGCAGGTCTACAGCATCGAAGTCGTGCCTCCGTTGGCCGAGCAGGCGGCCGAGCGCTTGAAGCGTCTTGACTACCGCAACGTGGAGGTGCGCGCCGGCGACGGCGCCGAGGGCTGGCCCGAGCACGCGCCGTTCGACGCCATCATCGTCACCGCCGCCTCGCCCGCAGTGCCGCCGGCGCTGGTCGAGCAGCTGAAGCCGGGCGGACGCATGACCATCCCGATCGGGCGCGAGCACCGCACGCAGACGCTCACCCTGATCGAGAAGGACGACAAGGGCCGCGTGCACGAACGCGCCATCATCCCGGTCGCCTTCGTGCCGCTGACCACGGGCGAATAGGCGGCGCGAAACGACACACAAGGGGAAACGGCCATGGATTTTACCGGCAAGCGGGTACTCATCACCGGCTCGACGCGCGGCATCGGCAGGGCCACGGCCGAGCTGTTCCACAGGCTGGGCGCGCGAGTCGCTATCAACGGGCGGCGGCCGGAGCAGGTGGCGGCCGCCATCGCGGCGCTAGGCGGCAAGAACCTGGTGGCAGCACCCGGCGATCTGGTCGACGCCGCCGGCTGTCGCGCCGTGGCGGAGAAGGCGATCGAGGCGCTGGGCGGCCTCGACGTGCTGGTCAACAACGCCGGGGTCTATCGCTCCGGCCCGGCCGAGAGCTTCGAGGAAGCGGAGTGGGACCGCATGATGGGCGTCAATCTCAAGGCCACGTACTTCTGCACCGTGGCGGCGCTCGAACCCTTGCGCCGCGCCAAGGGCAACATCGTCAACACCGCCTCGGAATCCGGCGTCATTGGCAACTACAACTCGGCCGCGTATTGCGCCTCGAAGGGCGGGGTCATCAACCTGACGCGCTCGCTGGCGCTGGAGCTGGCGCCCACCGTGCGCATCAACTGCGTGTGCCCCGGCGGTGTCGATACCGAAATGCTGCGCGCCGACGGCGAGCTCGCCGGCGATCTGGCCGGCTACATGAAGACGATGAACGCCTACGCGCCCTTAAAGCGTATCGCCCGGCCGCAGGAGATCGCCAAGCTGATCGCCTACCTCGCCTCGGACGACGCAGGGTTCGTCACCGGCGCCGCCTGGTCGATCGACGGCGGCTCCACCGCCGGACATTGAAGCTCAGTTCGGGTCGAGCTCGCTGTCCCAATACAAGAAGTCGCGCCAACTATGGTGCAGGTAGTTGGGCGGAAAGCGGCGGCCGTTCACCTGCAACTGGTGCGTGGTCGGCTGGTACGGGTGCCGGCGGGGGGCCATGCGGGCCTCCGACGGTAGCCGATCGCCTTTCGACAGATTGCAGGTCTGGCAGGCGGTCACCACGTTGTCCCAAGTGGTGCGCCCGCCGCGCGAGCGCGGCACGATGTGGTCGAAGGTGAGATCATGCACCGCGAAGGTGCCGGCGCAATACTGGCAGCCGAAGCGGTCGCGCAGGAACACGTTGAAGCGCGTGAACGCCGGCCGGCGCGCGAGCGGGATGAACTTTTTGAGCGAGATCACGCTCGGCAGCTTCATGGCCACGCTCGGGCTGCGCACCGTCCGGTCGTACTCGGAGACGATGTTGACGCGCTCGAGGAACACCGCCTTGACCGTCTCCTGCCAGGGCCACAGCGACAAGGGGAAGTAACTCAACGGCCGGAAATCGGCGTTGAGCACCAAGGCGGGGCAACTCTGCAACGACGGCGACAAGGGGGTAGCACTCTCTCCCGGAACGACGCCCTAGGAATAGACGAGCGGCCTGGAAAACACAAGCAGGGGCCAGGGTTAACCCGGCGCCGGCGCGGTGAACGCGGCGGCGAGGAACTTGCCGCCCAGCGCCAGGCCCGCCTCGTCGATGGCGTGCGCGAGGCCGGGGCGCGTCTCGGCCAGTACCTTTACTCCTTGGGCGGCAAGCGCGCTCCGCGCCGCTGCCAATGCGGCGTAGGGCACCACCGGATCGGCGTCGCCATGCACCAGCAGGACCGGGGGGCGCGAGCGGATGTCCGCGGCTAGGCGCTCGGGCGCCAGCAGCGCGCCCGAGTAGCCGACCACGGCGGCCACCGGCCGCTCGCGGCGCAGCGCCACATGGAGCGCCATAATGGCGCCCTGCGAGAAGCCCACCAGCGCCACTCGTCCGGGGGCGAGGCCGAGGCGCGCCGTCTCCTCGTCGATGAAGGCGTCGACCAGGCCCGCCGCCGCTTCGGCGCCGGCGAACAGCGTCGCCTCGTCGCGGTCCACGAAACCGAACCACTGCCGGCCAAAGGGCGAGGCCTCGCACGGGTACGGCGCGTTCGGCGCCACGAACTCGGCCCGGGGCATGAGGCGCCCCCAGTGCGGCGCCAGGCCCAGGAGGTCGCGCCCGTCGGCGCCGTAGCCGTGCAGCAGCACCACCAGCCGGTCCGGCCGCCCGGCGGCGGCAGGATGGGCGGGACCCGACAGCGACATGAAGCGGGGCATGACCATGGTTCACGCGCTCCGGTAGCAATGCCACAGCAGCCGCGCCGCCACGCTGCGCCAAGGCCGCCACGGCTCGGCCATGCGGCGCAGCGCCGCCGGCGCCGGCCGGTCGCGCAGGCGCTTCACGCGCGCCGCGGCGATGCGCAGCGCTAGGTCGTCGGCCGGCAAAATGTCGGGGCGATGGAGCGCGAACAGCAGGTAGATCTCGGCGCTCCACCGCCCGAGCCCCTTCTGCGCGGTCAGCGCCGCGATCGCCTCGTCATCGGAGAGCCGCGCCACCCTGTCGAGATCGAGGCGCCGGTCGACGATGGCGCGGGCGAGCTCGCGGCAATAGACGACCTTGCGGCGGCTGAACCCGGCCCGGCCGAATGCCGCGTCATCGAGGGCGAGGAAGGCCATGGCGGAGAGGTCGCCGTCGAGCTCGCGCATGAGGCGCCCGAGGATGGCGTCGGCCGCGGCGGCCGAGACCTGCTGCGACACGATGATGTCGAGCAGCCCGGCAAAGCCGGCCTGGCCGCTGCGCGGTGGCGGGGGGCCGAAGGCGCCGAGCGCGCGGCCGAGGTCGGGGTCGGCCGCCGCCAGGTGGTCGAGCGCCAGGGCTAGCCGGCGGCCCTTGATCTCGCGCGGTCGCCTGCCAACTTCCTCGACCATGCGGTGTTTCATCGGCTCCGCCTCGCGGCAGGCGGCGGCAGCTTCCGACTAGCGGGAACCGGGCCGTCCGTGTACAGGAAGGCGCAACCGCGGACGGTCCGATGATCTCGATCGCCGAACTCAGCGCGCTGTTGCAGGTCGTCATGGTCGACCTGGTGCTGGCCGGCGACAACGCCATCGTCGTCGGCATGGCGGCGGCGGGCCTGGCGCGCGAGCAGCGCGCCAAGGTCATCGCCATCGGCATCGCGGCGGCCGCGGCCTTGCGCATCCTGTTCGCCTTGCTCACCACCCAGCTGCTGCAGGTCCTGGGGTTGATGGTGGCCGGGGGCATCCTCTTGCTGTGGGTATGCTGGAAGCTGTGGCGCGAGTTGAGGCAACAGCGCGAACAGGACCGGGCGGTGGCGGAGCTGGGGCACGAGGCCGCGAACGCCGCGGCGCCGATCAAGTCGATGCGCGAGGCGGTGACGCAGATCGTCGTCGCCGACGTCTCCATGTCGCTCGACAACGTGCTGGCGGTGGCGGGGGTGGCGCGCGAGCACACCTGGGTGCTGATCGTGGGCCTCGCGCTGTCGGTGGCCTTCATGGGCGCCGCCGCCGCGCTCATCGCGGCGCTGCTGAAGCGCTATCACTGGATCGCCTATGTCGGCCTCGCGATCATCCTCTATGTCGCCTGCGTCATGATCTGGGAGGGCTCGTACGCGGTGATCGAGGCGGCGCAGGCGGGATAGCGGATTCGAGCGGAGCGGGGCCGAGCCGCAGGCCCTCGACGATGTCGATGTAGTGCCTCTCCTCGGGGCCGATGAAACCGTGGCGCACCAGGAAGTCGATGACGACGAGCGCCACGTTGAACTTGAAGTCGTCGCTGTCGGCAAGCCTCTGCGCGACCCGCTCGATCGGCCACAGGAAGAACTCCTCGATCTCGCCGTCGGCGTTCTCCGGCACGAACTCCGCCGGCAGCTCCAGGTCGTAAGCGAACAGCACGTCGTGGCGCAGGCCCTCCGGGTTCTCGGTGATGTAGGAGACGAAGCCCGCGGGCCGCGCGCGGCCAGCCAACTCGGCCGGCATCGAGGCCTCCTCGGCGCACTCCTTCACCAGGTTCTCCATGAGGCCGAGCCCAACCGGCTGGCCGCCGGCGACGATGTGGTCGAGCTTGCCCGGCCCGGTGGGCTTGGAGGCCGAGCGCCGCGCGACCCAGAGCCGCATGTCGGCGCCGCGGCCGACGTAGCCGTTGAGATGCACGCCGTAGCCCTGCACGCCGAACAGCGGCACGGCGGCGCGCTCGATGCGCAGCAGCGGCCTCGCGTCGAACGAGGCGGCGACCGGATAGGCCTCGGCGCGCCAGCCGGGCACCAGCCCCTCGACCCTCAGGCACTCCAGCACGCGGGCGACGGCGGCGCTGCGCGCCTCGAAATCGTCGAGCCCGGGGGCAAGCGAGACCGCCTCCTCGCCCACCCGGAACGCCTCGGGGAATCGCCGGAGACGCAGGGCGAACGGATGGCGCACCCAGCCCACCCGCTCGGCCCCGACCAGGAACGGGCGATAGCGGCGCCGGTCCCACTGCCGGCAGCGGCGCACGCGGTCGAGCAGACTCAACGCCCCATCCCCGAACCGCGTCGCGGTCGCGCAATTTGGTGCCGGCACTCGGGCCGGATTGCCGGCAGTCTGCCCGGTCCGGCGCCGAGGCGCAATCTCGGCGGGGCGGCTCACGGCCCGGTGGCGGGGTTCGTTCGGCCGGCCGGCGCCCCCTCGCTTGAGGCGCCAAGCGAGGGGGTAAGAAAAATGAACGATGAACCCCATGCAAAGCGGGAAATCCGGGCGGTGCCCCGCTTGGCGAAGGCGTCTGCCTAGGCCCGGCCGGCCCGGCGGCAGCGGGGTTGGTCCGGCTGGCCGGCGCCCCTCGCTTGAGGCGCCCGGCGAGAGGGTAAGAAAAATGAACGATGGACCCCATGCAAAGCGAGGAATCGGGGCGTCCCCCCGCTTGGCGGAGGTGTCCAGCGAGGCGCTGTGGCGAAACGGCCACGCCTTGCCGCCGCCCTCCCGCGGGTTTCTCGTAATCCTTCACGATGTCAAACAGCGCCGCGCCCCAAGGGCGTTACACGCATCTTATAGGATCACGCTCCTACGGCGCAAGGATTTTCGTCCACGGCCGAGGGGCGGTTTCCCGATCCGCCAACTGGGTCCGACGAGTGGGCGTGTGTAGTTTTTCTCCACAAGACGATTGACGCCCGCGCCGTGGACGTGCATCATCGTCTCGAGTTGCGTCGGGACGCCAATGCCGAAGCGCTACACCAGCGGCGAGCTTCGTCGCATGATCGAGGCGGACGGCTGGATGTTGGTCGGGCAGAAGGGTTCGCACATGCAGTTCAAGCATCCGAGCAAGCCGGGACGCGTCACGATCCCGGTTCATCGCGGCACGATCCAGGCCGGCACCGCAGCGTCGGTTATGCGCCAGGCCGGCATCCGCGCGCGCTGATCGGGAACGGCGTAGTTCTCCCTACGTTAGCGAGGAGTCGCATCCATGCCGCGCTACATCGCTCTGATCCGCAAGGGCCGCGGCACCGATTTCGGCGTCGATTTCCCGGATTTTCCGGGCTGCGTCACGGTCGGGCCGACCCTCGACGCGGCGCTGGCCCACGCCGGCGAGGCCCTTGCCTTCCACGTCGAGGGCATGGCGGAGGATGGCGAGGCGCTGCCGGCGCCGAGCGAACTCGATGCCGTCATGGCCAAGCACGCCAATCGCGACGCCGTGGCGGCGCTCGTCGACCTGCCCGGTCCTTCGCGCCTCGCGCGCGTCAACATCACCATGGACGAGGCGCTGCTGCGGCGCGCCGACGCCATGGCCGAGCGGCGCGGCATGACGCGCAGCGGCCTGATCGCCGAGGCGCTGCGGCGCATTATCGAGCCGCCGCTGGCCGGCGTCAGTCGGCGGCACCCGCCGCGCCGGCGCTCGGCGGCGTAACGCGGTTTCGGCGGCGGCGGGTTTCGTCCCGCCCGCCCGCACCCCTCGCTTGAGGCGCCCAGCGAGAGAGCGGAAAAATGAACGATGAACCCCATGCAAAGCGGGGAATCGGCACGGCCCCCCGCTTGGCGGAGGCGCCTGCCGAAGCCCGGCCGGCCCGGCGGCGGCGAATCGGCACCCTTGCCGCTGCCGCACCGGACCCGCGGTTTTTCGTAATCCTTCACGATGACAAACAGCGCCGCGCCCGAAGGCCGTTCGACGCAGCCTATAGGATCGCGCTCCTATGGCGCAAGGATTTTCGTCCGGCGGTCTATTTCGGTGCATTTGGGGGGATTTAAGTGCGCTGTCACCGTAATTCACCGTGATTCCAATCGAATTTGTGTGCCGGCCAGGGAGCTCTTCCCGAAGGTGACATAGATGAAGACGCTCGTGAAATGCAAGAGGCCCAGATTGCTCCGCTAGGGAACAATCACACTTTCCAGTTCGTCAAATGCTTGTGTTACGTCTTTACGAATTTTGTAATAATCCCGGTGCTTCAATCGGCGTGTAACCTTTCCGGTCTTAAAGCTCTTTGGATGCGCCGTGGTGGATTCAAGCCTCAATTCATGAAGTTTCTTGAAGCACGCCATCACATCAGGGAGCTTCGCAATGAGAATAGGATCCTTTATCGCACTGCCAAACGCCGGGTAGCCCTTAGTTGGCTTCAGTCGCTCGTACAGTTTAGAGGTGAGAAAGTCACAGTAGCTGTCTAGCTGCACGAGAAACGCGTCGATATTGGACTCACGATTACGCTTGAGCAAAATCATCATGCGCTCGGCATGCAAATGGTCCGACCCAAAAAATTTCTTCCAGTCATACGCCGTCTCCCTTCTGTCGATTATGTAGGCGAGAATCTGATTGATACGGCTCTTTGGCTGGCCAACGGCGCGGATTATGCGCGATGCTTTGAGTATCTGCTTCGCAGTGGTTTCGACATTACCATAAGGTGTTGTGAGCTTGACGCCATCCTGAAGCAACCGTGTGGCGGCAATGCGCGCCACCTCAGCCTCGGACGTACGCAGACACCTATTGATGAAGTCTGCGTAGGTCGCTGCCCCGTATAAGCCAACGGACAGCTCACGGATGGCGCATTTCTTAACCCACCAATCACGTTCCGTGGAGACAATCCTGTCATATTCGGCGAAGGAGATTGTGTTCGTGCTGAGGCCCCAGGCAATAAGAGCCTCTTTGTAGCTTGCCTGAATCTGAATGGAACCACGCTTCGGTCGGACTAATCTGTCCGCACAGAAGCGACCCAATGAAGCAGCCTCTACGGGCGGAAACCTGCCGAGGCAAGCACGCAGGATCAACGCATTCACCGAATGATAAAGTTCCGGTCCGCGGACGTAACGAACAATCTGCAAAGCCAAGGCGCCGGGTACCTTTTTGTAGCTTGAAATGTATCGGCAAACTGCGGGTGCAAACTCGGGCTGCCGATACAGGACCTTCATCAGACGGGAATTGAGGCGATGCGTTGGCTCAGCATGCGCCAGGAGATATTTGAACCGAGTGGCATTGGCTGCATCGACTTTGCCGGTCCGGCTCAACTCCAGAATTCGCGCGGCCAGCTTTTTCTGATCGACTTTCGGCTTCAAAGACGGCTCTGGCGGCCGGCTGACGGATTTAACCTCCTCACGGGGATCGGTAATCCGGCGAATGTTGATCTTTGCCGTCTGTGGGAACAACCCGATCTCCTTCGCAGCGATATCCAGTTTTATGAGCTTGCGGCGTAGCTCTTCCTCGTTTTTCGAAAGTATTTTGATGTCGTCGACGTATCGGAGGTAAATCGTCCTTTTTCCTTGCTCGCCTGCTTCGTCAATGTGCTGAAGGACCGCCTCTGAGAGCATACCGGAAGGGAGCGGTCCTTGAGGGATACCATGCTCGTGATAGATGTTCTGCGGTCCGGTACTCCACGTGCTTGATGTCCAGACTTTCAGGCACTGCAACAGAAAATCGATGGTATCTTCATCGATCGCGATGGCTTTGAGAAAATGACGTAATACGTGGTGATCGATCGAATCGTAGAACGAAGTAAGGTCGAAATTAGCAACATAGTGATACCCATCTGAATAAGCGGATTCGATGCGATTCGCGAACTTCCGATAGCTCCTTTGCCATTGCATATAAAAAAATGGGGAGGATTTTCCGGCGTAGAGATGCGCGAAAACGCGCCTTTCGTAGCGTTTGCCCGTTCTACGCTTCAGCGCATCAGCGATTAAGTTCACGCAGGCTTGATAGACAATCTGAT
>CAYPKW010000004.1:0-92213 GCA_964411425.1 uncultured Rhodospirillaceae bacterium | reverse complement strand
AGTTCCTGCTCATCAACCATCCGCTCGACTGCCCGATCTGCGACCAGGGCGGCGAGTGCGACCTGCAGGACCAGGCGATGGGCTACGGCTTCGAGCGCAGCCGGTATCGAGAGAACAAGCGGGCGGTGTCCGACAAGGAGCTGGGGCCGCTGATCAAGACCATCATGACCCGGTGCATTCACTGCACGCGCTGTATCCGTTTCGCCACCGAGATCGCCGGCATCGAAGAGTTGGGCGCGACCGGGCGCGGCGAGAACATGGAGGTCGGCACCTACGTCGAGAAAGCGCTCACCTCCGAGCTGTCCGGCAACATGATCGACCTGTGTCCGGTGGGCGCGCTGACCTCGAAGCCTTACGCCTTCGCGGCGCGACCCTGGGAGCTGCGGAAGACCGACTCGATCGACGTCATGGACGCGGTGGGCAGCAACATTCGGATCGACGCGCGCGGCCGCGAGGTCATGCGCGTGCTGCCGCGAGTGAACGACGACGTCAACGAGGAATGGATTTCCGACAAGGCCCGGTTCGCCTGCGACGGGCTGAAGCGCCAGCGTCTCGATCGGCCGTATCTGCGCCGCGACGCCACGCTGCGTCCGGTCGCCTGGGCGGAGGCGCTGGCGGCGGTGGCGGATCGTCTCGGCGCCGCGCCCGGCCACCGCATCGCCGCCATCGCCGGCGACCAGGCCGACGTCGAGGCGATGCTGGCGCTCAAGGAACTGATGGCGGCGCTGGGCTCGCCCCATCTCGACTGCCGGCAGGACGGGGCCGCCCTCGACCCGCTCCCTCGCGCCGGCTACCTCTTCAATACCACCATCGCCGGCATCGAGCGTGCCGACGCCTGTCTCATCGTCGGCAGCAATCCGCGCCGCGAGGCGCCGATCGTCAACGCGCGTCTGCGCAAGCGCTGGGTCAGGGACGGGTTCCGGATCGGCGCGATCGGCGAGGCGGCGGACCTCACCTATCGAACGGAGTACCTGGGCGCCGGACCCGAGACGCTGCGCGAGCTGGCGTACGGCCGTCACCCCTTCGCCGGCGTGCTGGCGGCGGCGAAATACCCCATGCTGATCCTGGGCCAGGGGGCGCTGGCGCGGCCGGACGGCACGGCCATTCTCGGCCTCGCGCGCCGCTTGGCCGAGAGCTGCGGCATGGTGCGCGAGGATTGGAACGGGTTCAACGTGCTGCATTCGGCGGCCGCGCGGGTCGGCGGCCTGGATCTCGGATTCGTTCCGGGCGCGGGCGGGCTCGACCTCGCCGGCATCCTCGATGGCGCCGCCGGGGGCGAGATCGACGTCGTGTATCTGCTGGGCGCCGACGAGATCGACATGGCTCGGCTAGGCGCGGCTTTCGTCGTCTATCAGGGCCATCACGGGGACGCCGGGGCGAACCGTGCCGACGCGATCCTGCCGGGCGCCGCTTACACGGAGAAGGACGCGACCTATGTGAACACCGAAGGCCGCGTGCAGCGTACCGGCCTCGCCGTGTCCCCGCCCGGCGAGGCGCGCGAAGATTGGACGATCCTGCGCGCGCTGTCGGAACGGCTCGGCAAACCGCTCTTCTACGCCAACATCGACCAGCTTCGCCGCCGACTCTATCAGGCGGTGCCGCGGTTCGAGAATTTGGGCGCGGTCGAGCGGGCGTCCTGGGGGCCGTTCGGCGACGAGACAAGCACCTTGGGCGCCGAGCCTTTCCGTTCGCCGGTGACGAACTATTACATGACCGACCCGATCGGCCGCGCCTCGGAGACCATGGCCAGGTGCGCCGAAACCCTCCTCGCGGCGCAATCGAGCAAGACCGGCACCGATGGCTAACGTCTGGGACGTCTATCTCTGGCCCGGCGTCGTCATCGTCGCTGAGATCGTGGCGATCGTGGTGCCGTTGCTGGTGGCGGTCGCCTATCTCACTTATGCGGAACGCAAGGTGCTCGCCGCCATGCAAATTCGCATGGGCCCGAATGTGGTGGGCCCGTTCGGCCTGCTCCAGCCGATCGCCGACGGCGTCAAGTTGCTGTTCAAGGAAACCATTATCCCGAGCGGCGCCAACCGGGTCGTCTTCCTGGTCGCGCCCATGCTGACGTTCGGTTTGAGCCTCGTCGCCTGGGCGGTGATTCCGTTCGGCGACGGCTTCGTGCTCGCCGACATCAACGTCGGCGTGCTGTACCTGTTCGCCATCTCCTCGCTCGGGGTGTACGGCATCATCATGGCCGGCTGGGCCAGCAACTCGAAATATCCGTTTCTCGGCGCCCTGCGCTCGGCGGCCCAGATGGTGTCCTACGAGGTGTCGATCGGCTTCGTGATGATCACCGTGTTGCTGTGCGTCGGCTCGCTCAACCTGAGCGACATCGTGCGCGCGCAGCAGAAGGTGTGGTTCGCCCTCCCGCTGTTGCCGATGTTCGTCATCTTCTTCGTCTCGGCGCTGGCCGAGACCAACCGACCCCCGTTCGATCTGCCGGAGGCGGAGGCCGAGCTGGTCGCCGGCTACTTCGCGGAATACTCGGGGATGACCTTCGCGCTGTTCTTCCTCGGCGAGTACGCCAACATGATCCTGATGAGCGCGTCCACCGCCGTGCTGTTCCTCGGCGGCTGGCTGCCGCCGCTCGATGTGGCGCCGTTCAACTGGATCCCGGGACCGATCTGGTTCGGCCTCAAGATCGCCATGGTGCTGTTCTGCTTCCTATGGGTGCGCGCCACCTTCCCGCGCTACCGCTACGACCAGCTCATGCGGCTCGGCTGGAAGGTCTTTCTGCCGCTCTCGCTGCTGTGGGTGGTCGTTACCGCGGGCGCGCTGCTGGCCTTCGGGTGGGCGCCGTGAGCGCGGCCTTGCACCGGGCGCGCCGGCGGCTATGTTGGGGCGCGGGCGAAGGAAGGCGTGAGCGATGAGCATACTTGAACGCGGGGCGCGCAGCCTGTTGCTGTCCGAACTGCTGTCGGGGCTCCGCCTCACGTTCGCCTACATGTTTCGCCCGAAAGTGACGGTCAACTACCCGTTCGAGAAGGGGCCGCTCGGCCCGCGGTTTCGCGGCGAGCACGCGCTACGCCGCTACCCCAACGGCGAGGAACGTTGCATCGCCTGCAAGCTGTGCGAGGCGGTCTGCCCGGCCCAGGCCATCACCATCGAGGCCGAGGTCCGCGCCGACGGCAGCCGGCGCACGACCCGCTACGACATCGACATGACGAAATGCATCTATTGCGGACTGTGCCAGGAGGCCTGCCCGGTCGATGCCATCGTCGAGGGGCCGAACTTCGAGTACGCCACCGAGACGCACGAGGAGCTGCTCTACAACAAGGAGCGGCTGATGGCCAACGGCGACCGTTGGGAGGCGGAGATCGCCGCCAACTTGGCGGCCGACGCGCGCTATAAGTAGGAACGGGCGTAGGATGATCGTAGAGGCCGTCGCGTTCTACCTGTTCGCCGCGACCGCAGTGGCGGCCGGCGCCATGGTGATCGCGGCGCGCAATCCCGTGCATTCGGTGCTGTTCCTCATCCTCGCCTTCTTCAACTCGGCCGGGCTGTTCGTCCTGTTGGGCGCCGAGTTCCTGGCCATGGTGCTGATCGTCGTCTATGTCGGCGCCGTGGCGGTGCTGTTCCTGTTCGTCGTCATGATGCTGGACGTCAACTTCGCCGCCCTGCGGGCGGGGTTCCTCAGGTACCTGCCGCTGGGCGGCGCTATCGGGCTCGTGCTCCTGGTCGAGCTGCTGCTCGTGCTGGGCGCCTGGGTGGTGGCGCCGGAGGCGGCCCAGCAGCTGCGCGTGCCGGCGCCGGCGCCCGGCGACGTGCCCAACACCCACGCGCTCGGCGCCGTGCTTTACACCAAGTATATCTACCTGTTCCAGGCGGCCGGCCTCGTGCTGCTGGTCGCCATGATCGGCGCCATCGTGCTCACCTTGCGCGAACGCGAAGGCGTGCGCCGCCAGAAGATCGGCGCCCAGGTCAGGCGCCGGCGCGAGGACACGCTCGAGGTCAAGGACGTGCCGACGGGGAGCGGCATCTGAATGACCGCCATCGGCCTCGGCCACTACCTGAGCGTGGCGGCGATCCTGTTCACCCTCGGCATCTTCGGCATCTTCCTCAACCGCAAGAACGTCATCATCATCTTGATGTCGATCGAGCTGATGCTGCTCGCCGTCAACATCAACCTGGTCGCCTTCTCCGCGCACCTGCACGACCTCGTCGGGCAGGTCTTCGCCATGTTCGTGCTGACCGTGGCGGCGGCCGAGGCGGCCATCGGTCTCGCGATCTTGGTGGTCTATTTCCGCAACCGCGGCTCGATCGAGGTCGCCGACATCAACATGATGAAGGGCTAGCGGCATGGACGTAGCCATCGTCTTCCTGCCGCTAGCCGGCGCGCTCCTGGCCGGGCTGTTCGGGCGCTGGCTCGGCGACAAGGGCTCGCTCGCGGTGACTTGCGGCGCCATGCTGGCCTCGGCGGCGCTCTCGGTGGTCGTGTTCATCGACGTGGTGGGGGCCGGCGCCGTGCGCACGACCGAGCTGTTCACCTGGTTCGATTCGGGCGCGTTCGAGGCGTCCTGGGCGCTGCGCGTCGATCAGTTGACCGCGGTGATGCTGCTGGCGGTCACCGTCGTCTCGGCCCTGGTGCACGTCTATTCCGCCGGCTACATGGCGCACGACAAGTCGATCCCGCGCTTCATGTCGTATCTCAACCTGTTCACCTTCTGCATGCTGATGCTGGTGACGGCCGACAATTTCATGCAGTTCTTCTTCGGCTGGGAAGGGGTGGGGCTGTGCTCCTACCTGCTGATCGGCTTCTGGTACGACCGGCCGGCGGCCAACGCGGCGGCGATCAAGGCCTTCATCGTCAATCGGATCGGCGATTTCGGCTTCGCGCTCGGCATCATGGGCGTGTTCTTGTCGTACAACACGCTCGACTTCGACGCCGTGTTCGCGTTGACGCCGGCGCTGGCCGGCACCGCCATCGACTTCTGGGGCTTCCAGCTCGACACGGTGGAGACCCTGTGCATCCTGCTGTTCATCGGCGCCATGGGCAAGTCGGCGCAGCTCGGCCTGCATACCTGGCTGCCCGACGCCATGGAGGGCCCGACCCCGGTCTCGGCGCTGATCCACGCCGCCACCATGGTGACCGCCGGCGTGTTCATGGTCGTCCGGCTGTCGCCGATGTACGAGTACGCGCCCACCGCGCTCGCGGTGGTGACGGTGGTGGGCGCCGCCACCGCGCTGTTCGCGGCCACCGTCGGGCTGTGCCAGAACGACATCAAGCGGGTGATCGCCTATTCGACCTGCAGCCAGCTCGGCTACATGTTCTTTGCCGCCGGCGTGTCGGCGTATGGCGCCGCCATCTTCCATCTCTTCACGCACGCCTTCTTCAAGGCGCTGCTGTTCCTCGGCGCCGGGTCCGTCATTCACGCGCTCGCGGGCGAGCAGGACATGCGCAGGATGGGCGGGTTGTGGACGGCAATATGGCAGACCTACGCGCTGATGTGGATCGGCAGTCTGGCGCTCGTCGGCATCGGGATTCCGGGGGTGTTCGGCTTCGCCGGCTTCTATTCCAAGGACACCGTGCTCGAGGCCGCCTGGGCGTCGGGCACCGGGGCGGGCCACCTCGCGTTCTGGGTCGGCACCGGCGCCGCGGTCCTGACCGCGCTCTATTCCGGCCGGCTGTTGTTCATGACTTTCCACGGGCGGCCGCGCGCCGATGCGCACGCCATGGCGCATGTCCATGAGTCGCCGCCGATGATGATGGTCCCCTTGGTTGGGCTCGGCCTCGGCGCGGCGTTCTCGGGATTCGTCGGCTACGAGTACTTCGTCGGCGGCAAGATGGAGGCGCTATGGGGCCACTCGCTATTCGTGCTCGAGGGGCATAACTCGATCGAGGCGGCGCACCACGCGCCCCACTGGGTGGCGTTGGCGCCGCTCTTTGCCGGCGTGCTCGGGCTGGCGCTCGCCTATCTCATGTACATGCTGCTGCCGGAGCTGCCCGGCCGGCTGGCCGCGCGCTTCCGCGCGCTCTACCTGTTCCTCTTGAACAAATGGTACTTCGACGAGCTGTACGAGCTGCTGTTCGTCGCGCCGGCGAAGGCCATCGGAGAGGGCCTATGGCGCACCGGCGACGGCGTCTTGATCGATGGCATCGGCCCGGACGGCGTGGCGGCGCGGACGCTCGAGCTGGCGCGCCGGGCGAGCCGGCTGCAGACCGGCTACCTGTACCATTACGCCTTCGCCATGCTGGTGGGCGTGGTCGCGCTCGTGACCTGGTACCTGTTGCGGCGACTGTGAACGCCATGAGCGATCTGCCGATCCTCTCGCTGGTCACGTTCCTGCCGTTGGTGGGCGCGTTCTTCATCTTCATCATCCGCGGCGAGCCGGAGTTGGCCGCCCGCAACGCGCGTAACACCGCGCTATGGACCTCGCTGGTGACGTTCCTCTTGTCGCTCACCCTGTGGTTCGGGTTCGACCGCTCGAGCGCCGACTTCCAGTTCGTCGAGCGCGCCGCCTGGATGTCCGATTTCGACATCTCCTATCGCATGGGGGTGGACGGGATTTCGGTCTTGTTCGTGCTGCTGACGACGCTGCTGACGCCGATCTGCGTGCTGGCGAGTTGGCAGGCGATCACGGTCCGGGTCAAGGAATACATGATCGCGTTTCTGGTCATGGAAACCATGATGGTGGGGACGTTCTGCGCCCTCGACCTGGTGGCGTTCTACGTGTTCTTCGAGGGCGTGCTCATCCCCATGTTCCTCGTCATCGGCGTGTGGGGCGGGCCGCGCCGCGTCTATTCCGCCTTCAAGTTCTTCCTCTACACGCTGCTCGGCTCGGTGCTGATGCTGCTGGCCATGCTCGCCATCTACTTCGAGACCGGCAGCACCGATATCCCGACCCTGCTCACCTACGACTTCCCGCCGAGCATGCAGACCTGGCTGTGGCTCGCCTTCTTCGCCTCCTTCGCGGTCAAGGTGCCGATGTGGCCGGTGCACACCTGGCTGCCGGACGCCCACGTCGAGGCACCGACCGCGGGCTCCGTGATTCTCGCCGGCGTGCTGCTGAAGTTCGGCGGCTACGGGTTCCTGCGCTTCTCGCTGCCGATGCTGCCGGAGGCCTCGGCCCTGTTCACCCCGTTGGTCTTCGCGCTCAGCGTGGTGGCGGTCATCTACGCCTCGCTGGTGGCGCTCGCGCAGGAGGACCTGAAGAAGCTGATCGCATATTCCTCGGTCGCCCATATGGGCTTCGTGACGGCCGGCATGTTCACGCTGACCCAGCAAGGGATCGAAGGCTCGCTGTTCCAGATGCTGAGCCACGGCGTCGTCTCGGCGGCGCTGTTCCTGGTGGCGGGCGTGGTCTACGACCGCATGCACACGCGCGAGATCGCGCGCTACGGCGGGCTGGTGCACCGCATGCCGGCTTACGCGGCGGTGTTCATGGTGTTCATGCTGGCTTCGGTCGGCATGCCCGGCACCAGCGGCTTCGTCGGCGAGTTCCTTACTCTCGTCGGCACCTTCCAGGTCGATACCCGGGTGGCGACGCTGATGACCACCGGGATCGTGCTCGGCGCCGCCTACATGCTGTGGCTCTACGCCCGCGTCATCTTCGGGAAACTCGTCCGCCAGGACCTGATGGACATCGTGGACCTCAATCGGCGCGAGCTGCTCGTGTTCGCGCCGCTCGTCCTCCTGGTGTTGTGGATGGGGATCTATCCGTCCTCGTTCCTCGCCGTCATGGCGCCGTCGGTGGAGAACCTGATCCGCGACAGCGCCATGCCGGAGCGCGCCGGGCTCGGCTGGGACGAGCTGTGGCGGATGGTGGCGGGCCAATTCGGCGCGCTGGCGGCGCCTTGAGGGGGATCGCCATGCCCTACGGCACAGCGCTTCCCGAAATGTTCATGGCCGTCGCCGGCATGGCGCTGCTGCTCTACGGCGCGTTTCGCGGCGGCGAGCGGACCCGCGAGATCGCCTGGCTGACGGTCCTCGTGCTGGCGGTGGCGCTCGTCTTGCTGTTGTGGCAGGCGCCGGGCGCAAGCCTGGGCCTGCTCGCCGACATGTTCGTGGTCGACGAATTCGCGGTGTTCTTCAAGTCGCTGGTCCTGGTGGGATCGGCGCTCGCCGTCATCATGTCGATCGGTTACATCGAGCGCGAGCGCATGGCGCGGTTCGAGTTCCCGGTGCTCATCCTGTTCGCCACGCTCGGCATGATGATGATGATTTCGGCCAACGACCTCATCGCGCTCTATCTGGGGCTCGAGCTGCAGAGCCTTGCGCTCTACGTCGTGGCGGCCTTCCAGCGGGATTCGGAGCGCTCGACCGAGGCCGGGCTGAAGTACTTCGTGCTCGGCGCGCTGTCCTCCGGCATGCTGCTCTATGGCGCGTCGCTGGTCTACGGCTTCGCCGGCACCACCGCCTTCGCCGGCATCGCCGCGGTCCTGGCGGCAGGTACGTCCTCGATCCAGCTCGTCATCGGCCTCGTGTTCCTGGTGGCGGGCCTCGCCTTCAAGGTGGCGGCGGTGCCGTTCCACATGTGGACGCCCGACGTGTACGAGGGCGCGCCGACGCCGGTGACCGCCTTCTTCGCGGCGGCGCCGAAGCTGGCCGCCGTCGGCCTGTTCGTGCGCGTGCTGGTGGGCCCGTTCGGCGATCTCGCCGAGCAGTGGCAGCAGATCATCGTGTTCATCTCGGTAGGCTCGATGCTGGTCGGCGCCTTTGCCGCCATCAACCAGACCAACATCAAGCGGCTGATGGCTTACAGCTCCATCGGCAACATCGGTTACGCGCTGATCGGCCTGGCGGCGGGCGGCCAGGCGGGCGTGCGCGGCGTGCTGATCTACATGGCGATATACCTGGTCATGACCATCGGCGCCTTCGCCTGCATCCTGTGTATGCGCCGGAACGGCCGCATGGTGGAGGGCATCTACGACCTGGCCGGGCTGTCGCGCACCCATCCGCTCATGGCGGCGGCACTCGCCATCTTCATGTTCTCCATGGCCGGCATACCGCCGCTCGCCGGCTTCTTCGGCAAGCTGTACGTTTTCCTGCCGGCGATCGAGGCCGGGCTCTATTGGCTGGCGGTGTTGGGGGTGCTGACCAGCGTGGTGGCCGCGTTCTATTACGTGCGCATCGTCAAGGTGATGTACTTCGACGAGCCGGGCGAAGCCTTCGACAAGCCGCTCGGCTGGGAAATGTCGACGATCCTCGGCGGCACCAGCCTCGTCATCCTGCTGTTCTTCCTGGCGCCGGACCCGATCCTGCGGCGCGCCGGCGCCGCCGCCGCCGCGCTGTTCGCCGGATGATGGTCCCGGGCCTGCCGCCGTTCTTTCGCCCGGTCGCGCTCGACGAGGTCGACAGCACGAACGAGGAGGCACGCCGGCGGGCGGCCGCCGGCGCGCCCGAAGGCACGCTCGTCTGGGCTGCGCGGCAAAGCGCCGGGCGCGGGCGGCGCGGCCGGAACTGGGAGTCGCCGCCGGGCAACCTCTACCTGTCGCTTCTGTTGCGGCCGGCTTGCGCGCCGGCGGCGGCGGCGCAATTGGGCTTCGTCGCCGGCCTGGCACTCGTCGAGGCGATCGACCCGCTGTTGCCCGAAATGGCGCGGCCGGCGCAGGTCAAATGGCCGAACGACGTGCTGGTGCGGCGCGCCAAGCTGGCCGGCATCCTGCTCGAGGCCGCCGGCGCCGGCGGGCATCTCGACTTCCTCATCCTAGGGCTCGGCGTCAACGTGACCAGTTCCCCGCCGGACACGCCCTATCCCGCCACCTCGCTCGCGGCCGAGGGCGCGCATACCGAGGCCGGCGAGGTGCTGGCGGCGTTCGCCGGCCAGTTCCTGCCATGGCGCCGGCGCTGGCTCCAGGAGGGGTTCGAGCCCGTGCGGCGCGCCTGGCTCGCTCGGGCCTGCGGCCTCGGCGAGCCGATCGCGGTGCACCTCGAGCGCGAGACGGTGACGGGCCGCTTCGCCGCCCTCGACGACGGCGGCGCCATCGCCGTGGAGCTGCCGGGCGGCCGGCGGCGCATCGTCGCCGCCGGCGACGTTTTCTATCCGGGACTGTGATGCTGCTCGCCATCGACTGCGGCAACACCAATGTGGTCTTCGCGGTGTTCGACGGGTCGCGGATCGAGGGCACCTGGCGGCTCTCGACCGACCCCCGGCGCACCGCCGACGAATATGCCGTGTGGCTCACCCAGCTCATGTCGATCTCGGGCGTCGATCGCGGCCGGATCGACGCCGCCATCCTCGCCACCGTCGTGCCGGAGGCGCTGTTCAGCCTGAAGACCCTTACCAAGCGCTACTTCGGGTGCGCGGCGCTGGTGGTGGGCGAGGACGGCGTCGAGACCGGCGTCAAGGCCGTCATCGACCGGCCCGAGGACGTCGGCGCCGACCGCATCGTCAACGTCGCGGCGGCGCGCAAGCTCTACGGCGCGCCGCTCATCGTGGTCGATTTCGGCACCGCGACCACGTTCGACGTGATCGACCGCGACGGCAACTACGCCGGCGGCGTGATCGCGCCTGGCATCCATCTGTCGCTTGAGGCGCTGCGCATGGCAGCGGCCAAGCTGCCCGGCGTGGCCATCCGGCGCCCGGATCGCGTCATCGGCGGCAGCACCGTCACCGCCATGCAGTCCGGCGTGTTCTGGGGCTACGTCGGACTGGTCGAGGGCCTGGTGGCGCGCATCCGTGCCGAGTACGGCGCCCCCATGGGCGTGGTGGCGACGGGCGGCCTCGCCGCCATGTTCCAGGGCGCCACCGGCGTCATCGACCGGGTGGACGGCGAGCTCACGTTGCGCGGCCTCGCCGCGATCTACGACTTGAACCGCGCCCGTCCATGATAGGGCGGCCCGGCGCCGACGAGCTTCTGTTCCTTGCGCTCGGCGGGGCCGGCGAGATCGGCATGAACCTCAACCTCTACGGCCACGCGGGCAAGTGGCTGATGATCGATTTGGGGGTCACCTTCGGCAACGGCGCCACGCCGGGGATCGAGCTGATCATGCCCGATCCCACCTTCATCGCCGACCGGCGCGAGGACCTGGCCGGGCTGGTGTTGACGCACGCGCACGAGGACCACATCGGCGCGGTCGCCCATCTGTGGCCGCGGCTGCGCTGCCCCATCTACGCGACCGCGTTCACCGCCGCCGTGCTGCGCCCGAAACTGCACGAGGCCGGCTTGCAGCGCGACGCGATGGTCACCGAGGTGCCGCTGTCCGGCCGCTTCAGGGTGGGTCCGTTCGATCTCGAGCTGATCACGCTCACCCATTCGATTCCGGAGCCGAACGCCGTCGTGATCCGGACCCCGCTCGGCACCGTGCTGCATACCGGCGACTGGAAGCTCGACCCTGATCCGGTGGTGGGCGCGCCGGCCGACGAGGCCGCGTTGCGCCGCCTCGGCGCCGAGGGCGTGCTGGCGATGGTGTGCGATTCCACGAACGCGCTGGTGCCGGGCGAGAGCGGCTCGGAGAGCGCGCTCTACGACAGCCTGCACGGGCTGGTGGGCCGCTTCCGCGGCCGCGTCGCCGTCGCCTGCTTTGCCAGCAATGTGGCGCGGCTCAAGACGATCGCCCGGATCGCCGAGGCGCACGCCCGCCGCCCCGCGCTGGTCGGCCGCTCGCTGTGGCGGATCGAGAAGGCGGCGCGCGACACCGGGTATCTCGACGACATGCCGGAATTTGTCACCGAGCACGACGTGGGCTATCTGCCGCGCGAGGAAGTACTCATGATCTGCACCGGCAGCCAGGGCGAACCGCGCTCCGCCTTGGCCCGCATCGCGCGCGCCGACCACCCGAGCGTGCTGCTGGAGAAGGGCGACGCCGCGATCTTCTCGTCGCGCATCATCCCCGGCAACGAGCAATCGATCGGCCGGCTGCACAACGATCTCGCCCGCCTCGGCGTCGAGGTGGTGCACGAGAAGGACCACTTCGTCCATGTCTCGGGCCATCCGGCGCGGGACGAGCTTGCCGCCATGTACCAGTGGGTGCGCCCGCGGGTCGCCGTGCCGGTGCATGGCGAGCTGCGCCACATGACGGCCCATGCGCGTTTGGCCGAGGAGTGCCAGGTGCCGGCGGCGCTGGTACCGGCCAACGGCATGGTGATCCGCCTGGCGCCGGGGCCGGCCGAGGCGGTGGGCGAGGTGCGTGCCGGTCGGCTCGGCCTCGATGGCACGAGACTCGTGCCGCTGGACGGGCCGATCCTGAAGACTCGCCATCGGCTCGCCTTCAACGGCGCGGTGGTCGCCACCGTGGTGATGGGCCGCGACGGCCGGCTGCTGGGCGAGCCTCTGGTCACGTTGCAGGGTCTCGTCGGCCCGGACGGCGAAGCGGCGGCGCGGGGCGTCGTGGCGGCGGCACTCCGGGCCGCGCTCGGCCAACTGTCGGAGCGCGCCCGGGCCGACGACGACGCGGTGAGAGAGGCGGCCCGTCGGGCGGCGCGCCGCGCGCTGCGCGAGATGAGCGGCAAGAAGCCGGTGACCGACATCCATGTGGTGCGGGTGTAGGGGCTGCTGAAACGTGCTATAGGCGGAGCATCCATGATCGGTCGGCTCAACCATGTCGCCATCGCGGTGCCCGACCTGGCGGCGGCCGCGAGGCTCTACGCCGGCACGCTGGGCGCCAAGGTCTCGGCGCCGGTCGACCAGCCGGCGCACGGCGTCACCGTGGTGTTCGTGGACTTGCCCAACGCCAAGGTCGAGCTGCTGCATCCCTTGGGCGATGCTTCGCCGATCGCCGGGTTCCTCGCGCGCAATCCATCCGGCGGCGTGCACCACTTGTGCTTCGAGGTGGCGGACATCGCGGCCGCCGGCGCCGCGCTCAAGGCCAAGGGAGCGCGCGTCCTGGGCGACGGCGAACCCAGGATCGGCGCGCACGGAAAACCGGTGCTGTTTCTCCATCCCAAGGACTTTTGCGGCACCCTCATCGAGCTGGAGCAGGCATAGATGGGTTGGCTCTCCGGCCTGTTCGTCTATTTCCTGATCTGGTGGGTCGTGCTGTTCGCGGTGCTGCCCTGGCGGGTCGAGGTGCCGGACCGCCCGCGGGAGGGACACGCCTCCAGCGCGCCCATCCATCCCTACCTATGGCAGAAGGCGCTCGCCACTACCGGCATCTCGCTCGCGATCTGGCTGGTCGTGTTTTTCGTCGCCAGATCCGATCTCGTTTCGTTCAGGGTCCCTTGAGGCATGGCCAGCTATTGCGACGTGGCGCCGGGCGACCCTTGGCACGGGCCTTATCACGATCGCGAGTACGGCTATCCGGTCGAGGACGACGATGTGCTCTTCGAGCGCCTCGTGCTCGAAATCAACCAGGCAGGATTGAACTGGCTCACGGTGCTGAAGAAACGCGCCGCGTTTCGTGCCGCGTTCCACAATTTCGACATCGACCGCGTCGCGGCGTACGGCGCCGAGGACCGGGCGCGGCTGCTTGCCGACGCCGGCATCATCCGCAATCGGCTCAAGGTCAACGCCGCCATCGAGAACGCCCGCCGCATCCAGGGGCTGCGCCCGGCCTTCGGATCGTTCGCGGGCTGGATTGCCGCCCACCACCCGCGGGCGAGACGCGAGTGGGTGAGGCTTTTCCGCAACAGCTTCGTGTTCACGGGCGGCGAAATAGTCGGCGAGTTCCTGATGAGCATCGGTTACCTCGCCGGAACGCACCGGCCCGGCTGCCCGGTCTATCGCAAGATCGCCCGCCTGAATCCGCCGTGGATGACAATCAAGAAGAAGAAAAAGTAATTTAATGCCAATATCTTATTAGGACCTCCTCATCTCGCGTCTCGACTCATTGCCGGCAAAAAATTCGGCAAGCCCTGCGAAAGCGAGGCTTGCCGAAGCGCTTGCCAGAGATTTTTCCGAGATTGCTCGAAGCTGTTGCTCCGAGGTCGCAACGTCTCCCGTTGTTCTCCCTGAACTTGGGCCGCGGCGGAACGGACTCCGCCGAAGTCCCTTTCCGCGCCTCAATCCTACGGAGTTTCGCCCGCCCTGTCACGTCGAAAAGTCAAGCGGCGGCGGCCGCTTGCGCCGACCGGCTCGCGCGCAAGTTCAAAGCAACGCGAACTTGACGATGAAGGCGGCGGCTAGCACGACGACGGCCGCGTTGAGGTCGGCGAACCGCCCGGCGAAGAGCTTCACGCCGGCATAGGTAATGAATCCGAACGCGATGCCGTGCGCGATCGAGAAGGTGAACGGCATGGCGATCGCGGTCACCACGCCGGGCACGTATTCGGTGCCGTCTTCCCAATCCATCTCGACGATGCCGCGCGCCATGATGCAGGCGACGTAGAGCAGCGCCGGCGCCGTGGCGTAGGCCGGCACCAGCCCCGCCAGCGGCGAGAAGAACAGGGCGAGGAGGAACAGCACGGCGACCACGGTTGCGGTCATCCCGGTGCGTCCGCCCGCTTTTACGCCGGCCGCGCTTTCGATGTAGCTGGTCGTGGTGGACGTGCCGAGCGCGGCGCCCACCATGGCGGCGCCGCTGTCGCAGACGAGGGCGCGGCCCAGCCGCGGCAGGGTCCCGTCGGGCCTGATGAGGCCGGCGCGGTGGGCGACCCCGATCAGCGTCCCGGTGTTGTCGAACAGGTCGACGAACAGGAAGGCGAAAACGATGGTAACGAGCCCGATGTCGAAGGCGCCCGCAAGGTCCATTTGCAGAAACGTGGGTGCGATGCTGGGCGGCAGCGACACGATGCCGCCGCCGGGCGACAGCCCGAGGGCCACGCCCGCCGCCGTCACCGCCAATATGGCGATGATGATGGCGCCGGGAACCCTTCTGTAGTCGAGCGCCACCATGAGGATGAACCCGATGACGGCCAAGACCGTGGTCGGCTGGGTGAGGTCGCCGAGCGTCACCAGCGTCGCCGGGTGCGCGGCGATGATACCGGCGTTCTTGAGCGCGATGACGCCGAGGAACAGCCCGATGCCGGCCGAGATGGCCATCTTCAGGGACTGCGGGATGCGGTTGACGATGTATTCCCGCACCGGCGTCACGCTGAGAATGAGGAACAGGACGCCCGACAGGAACACCGCCCCCAGGGCCACTTGCCAGCTGTGGCCCATGCCGAGCACGACGCCGTAGGTGAAATAGGCGTTGAGGCCCATGCCGGGGGCGAGTGCCACCGGGTAGTTGGCATAGAGCCCCATGGCCGCCGATCCGATGGCAGCTGCAAGGCAGGTGGCGACGAACACCGCGCCGCGATCCATGCCGGCCTCCGACAGGATGGCGGGATTGACGAAGATGATGTACGCCATGGTGAGGAAGGTGGTCAGCCCCGCGATCACCTCTGTGCGCAGGTTGGTCTTGTTCTCGGCGAAGCCAAAATATTCGGACAGCATGCGCCCCCCTGGCGAGGCCGCCCGCGGCCGGCGACGGATTGTTAACCCCCGGCGCTTAAGACTGCCGCATGGCCCCGATAATACGCTGTATCCCCCTGATGCTGCTGCCGTGCCTGGCCGCTGCGGCCGACGGTGGCTTGCGCGTTACAGAGGCCGACTGCGCCCGCCTTGTCAAGCATCGCCCGGCGCCGGGGGTCGAGTACCGGCCGGGCGTCGACGTGCATGGGCGGCCGGTGGCGCCGGCCGACCTCGACGGCGGCGGCGACCTCGAACTGCCGGAGATCGTGTCGATCGACATCACCGTGGACATCCAGGAGCGCTTCGGCATCCCGGCCAGTTCGACCCTGTTCAAGCCGGAGGCGTTCGTCGGCATCGCGGAGTTCCGCTTCGAGGACGAGCGCGTCGCCTTCAACGGAACGGAAATCGGCGAGCCCGAGCAACGCGCGCTCACGGCGGCCTGCGCCGAGGTGTTGGATTAGGGCGCGTACTCATAAACGAGATTTGGACCGGTCAGGGCGATCAATGTCCGCTTCGAGGTTGCCACTGGAACGTGCTGTGAGGGTCTGACTGCTTCCGGGAGGTGCCACTAGCGACCCTTTATGACCTTCAGCGCCAGCGGGGAACCGACAATCGCCGCCGCGCGGTAGCCGCTGTCCGCGTGGCACGAACCGGCTCGGCTTCCAGCGGTCCGATATACACGCAATGGCTTATCCGTTATCATGCTGCTGCGCGAGGCGGCAGAGGGTAGGGCCGCGACTGCCCAGCGCACGGGAGCGAAAGCCGCCATGCCGCTTTCGACCTACCAGCCCGAGCGGATGGGCCGGGCCGTCATTGAGCCCGCCGGCGCGTTCGAAGCGGGCGCGTTCCAGTCCTTCACGCTCACCTACACGGCGGGCTACTACGGCATCGACGATACCGGCAGCCTCAAGGTCGTCCAGCGCTTCGCCAGCGACATGGGCAAGCCCCAGCTCGACGATCCCACGGCGGCCAACTACGTCACGGTCGAGGCCTCCAACGGTGCCATGCTGGCCTGCCACTATCACGGCAAGCAGAACATCCGGCCCTGGGACAAGACGCTCTACATCCAAGTGGTCCGCGGCTTCCTGCGCGAGGGCGACCGCATCACCGTGCGCTTCGGCGATCCGCGCCGCGGCAGCCCGGGCATGCGCCAGCAGACCTTCTGCGAGGACACGTCGAGTTCAAGGTTCTGGTCGACGCCTTCGCCGCCTATGACTACGTCGAGCTGCCGGACTCGCCCGCCATTCGCATCGTGTCCGGCGTGCCCGTGCGCTGGAAGGCCGTGCTGCCCACGCTGCGCCGCGTAGGCCAACCCTTCGCGCTGCACGTCAAGGGCGAGGACCGCTGGGGCAATCCGAGCGACCGCTGCGATGTTGTCCTGCGCTTGCGCCCGTCGGTGCCGGTCGCCGGCCTGCCCGAGGTCGCCCGCTTCGAGCCAGGCCGCTTCAGCCTCGACATTGGCGGTCTCGGCGTCGGGCACCCCGGCGATCTCGTCGTCGAGGTCACGGACGAGAGCGGCCGGCCGCTCACGGTCAGTAATCCGCTGCGCGTCGCCGAAACGGCGCCGCTCGGCCACTACTGGGGCGACCTGCACAGCCAGTCGGAGGAGACCATCGGCACCAACTCGGCGCGCGACATGTTCCTGTTCGCGCGCGACCGCGCCTTCCTCGATGTTGCCAGCCATCAGGCCAACGACTTCCAGGTGACGACGCCGTTCTGGCGCCACCTAAACGATCTCACCCGCGAATTCAACGAGGACGGTCGCTTCGTCGTCTTCCCCGGCTACGAATGGTCGGGCAATACCGGACTCGGCGGCGACCGCAACGTACTGTTCATGGAGGAGGGGCGGGCGATCCGGCGCTCCAGCCACGCCCTGGTGAACGACCGCGGCGACGTCGACAGCGACGCCCACTCGGCCGAGGATCTGTTCAACGCGCTCAAGGGCGAGGACTGTCTCGTGTTCGCCCATATCGGCGGCCGCTACGCCGACATCAAGATGGCGCACGACGTCCGCCTCGAGCGCGCCGTCGAGGTCCATTCCGATTGGGGCACCTTCGAATGGCTGCTGCGCGACGCGCTCGAAGAGGGCTACCGCGTCGGCATCGTTGCCAACTCCGACGGCCACAAGGGTCGCCCCGGCGCCAGCCATCCCGGCGCCAGCCTGTTCGGCGCTTACGGCGGCCTCACCTGCATCCTCGCGCCCTCGCTCACCCGTGCCGGCATCATGGACGCCATGCGCCGCCGCCATCACTACGCGACCACCGGCTGCCGCATGATCCTCGATGTGGCCGTCGTTTTCGCCGGCACGGCCGAGCGCTTCGACGACGATCCGAACCTCGGGCCGACGCGCTCTGAGCCCGTGCGGTCGGCGATGATGGGCGACATCATCCGCACATCCGACGATGAAGTCTCGTTCCGCGTCGAGGCGCTCGCCTCCGCCCCCATTGAGCGGATCGAATTGCGCAACGGCCTGTCGAACCTCGAAACCTGGCGCCCATACGGCGCGGCCGATCTCGGCCGCCGCATCCGCGTGATCTGGGAGGGCTCGGAATATCGCGGCCGCGGCCGCCAGACGATCTGGGACGGCAGGGCCTCGCTCGAAGGCAACGCGTTCCAACGCCTCGCCCCCATCAATCACTGGAACCTGGACAAGCGCTTCGAGCAGACCGCCCCCGGCCGCGTTGAGTGGACCGCTCTCACCACCGGCGGCTTCGGCGGCTTCGACGCCTGGCTCGACGACCCGCGGGCGGGCACCCTCGCCATCGACACCGCCCTGGTGAAGGCCGAGTTGCCGCTGGCCCGCATCGGGCTCGATGACGTCGTCTTCGAGGCCGGCGGCATCGCCCGCCGCATTCGAGTCTTCCGGCTGCCGGACGAGAACCCGCACCGCCGGGTCGTGCTCGAAAGGCGGGTTGCACTGAGGAAGGGAGCCGACAACCCGCTCTACGTCTCACTCACCCAGGAGGATGGCAACATCGTCTGGTCGAGCCCGGTGTACGTGATCGGGTGACTTCCGCAACGCGCGGCCGGACTTCCGAAATGGGTCAAACTGCGAAGTAGCGGAGCCCTGAAGCCATGCTGCCGAATAAGCCGCGCGGAATCCCGCGTGTGGACGACCGGCGCGTTCGCCTCCATCGGTGTCATTCCGAGCGGAGCGAGGAATCCAGACGCTGGGCCGGCAGCGAGTCTAGGTCCCTCGCTGTTCCCTCGCTCCGCTCGGGACAAGGCTCGGGACGACAAGAGGGGTCGGCTACGGCGCAAGCCGGGGGACCAGCTCCGGTCAGCGCAATTCCGCCCTAGCGGGCCTGCGGCGCCGTCCGAAAAGTCATTGACTGTGTCGGACACGTTTCCTGCCACGGGCGCGACGCGCGGTCGCGGGGCGCGCTGTTTGACTTGGTGCATAAACTCCCTTGGGCGCGGCCCGGAAAGCCCCGCGCGCCTGGCCTCCTGGGGTCGTTCGTCGAAAAATCGATGCTTTTACCAGTTCGCTTTGTCGCTGACTCACCCCCACCCGGCGCCTCGCGCCGACCTCCCCCGTCGAGGGGGAGGTGCGGTCCGGCGCCGTATCGCCACTTACCTCCCCCCTTGCGGGGGAGGTCGCGAGGCTGAGCTTGGCGAAGCCGAGCGGGTGGGGAGTGGGTCATCGTCAATGAGAGTTGGTATTAGACACCTTGCTTTACGCAATCGCGCCGGCATTTCTCGCGTCCCCCGGCGTAGACAGTCCTTGCTCCTTTGCCTACAGTCCCGCCCGGTCGTTCCTTCTTGCCGCCTTGGCGCGCCGGGTGTAATGACAATGTCGTTACAATGTGCTATACGCCGGCACGAAGGAGAGGACCATGCCTCGCACATCGCGCGCCGCCGGGCGCACGTCGCTCAATATCCGCATTAAGCCCGAGGAGCGCGGTCTCATCGACCGCGCCGCCCGCGCCCGCGGCCAGAACCGGACGGACTTCATCCTCGACGCCGCGCGTCGGGCGGCCGAGGACGCCTTGCTCGACCGCGCGATGCTCGTGGTCGATCCCAAGGGCTATGGCGAATTCCTGAGGCGGCTCGATGCGCGGCCCAAACCCAATGCGCGTCTCAGGCGGACAATGCGCACGCCGGCGCCTTGGGAGCGCGGGTGACGCTCTTCGAGCCCGAGCCGCTCGGCAACCGTCACCTGCTCGATGCCTTCGATTCAGGCGTGCCGTCGCTCGACGAGTGGCTCAAGCGCCGCGCCCGGTCGAACCAGGCAAGTGGCGCATCCCGGACCTTCGTCGTCTGCGAAGAAGACAGGGCGATCGCGTATTATTCGCTTGCGTCCGGCGCGGTCGCTGTCGCCGCGGCCCCAGGCCGGTTCCGCCGCAACATGCCGGACCCGATCCCTGTCGTCCTCCTGGGCCGCCTCGCCGAGGACCGGTCGCGCCAACTCCGGGGACTGGGGCGCGCCCTAGTCCGCGACGCGGGGCTGCGCGTCCTCGGCGCCGCCGGCGAGATCGGCGTCCGCGGCATTCTCGTCCATGCCGTCTCGGACGAGGCCAGGGTCTTCTACGTCGCCCTGGGCTTCGAGCCTTCGCCGCTCGAGCCGATGACCCTGATGGTCACGCTCGCGGACGTTCGAGCCGCTCTGGCGCGCCGGGTGTAGGGGCCTCCGCGCCGCCTGGCCTCCTGGGGTCGTTCCTCGAAATTCGATAGTCGAACCCTCTCTCTTGCGCATCGGTGAAGGTCGGTACTGGCGTAGACAGCCGTGGCTCCTTTGCCTACAGTCCCGCCCGGTCGCCGCCGGCCAACGGGAAGCGCATGCGTCTCAGCCAGTATTTCATGCCTACCTTGAAGGAGGTCCCAGCCGAGGCGCAGATCGTTTCGCACCGGCTCATGTTGCGCGCCGGCATGGTGCGCCAGGCGAGCGCCGGCATCTACTCCTGGCTGCCGCTGGGCTTGCGCGTGCTGAAGCGCATCGAGCGGATCGTGCGCGAGGAGCAGGACCGCGCCGGCTGCCAGGAACTGCTGATGCCGACCATCCAGTCGGCCGATCTGTGGAAGCTGTCCGGGCGCTACGAGGACTACGGCAGGGAGATGCTGCGCATCACCGACCGGCACGACCGCGAGATGCTGTACGGGCCGACCAACGAGGAGTTGATCACCGACATCTTCCGCGGCTCGATCAGGAGCTACCGCGACCTGCCGAAACTGCTCTACCACATCCAGTGGAAGTTCCGCGACGAGGTGCGCCCGCGCTTCGGCGTCATGCGCGGGCGCGAGTTCCTGATGAAGGACAGCTACTCCTTCGACCTCGATTACGCCGGGGCCAAGCGCGCCTACAACAAGATGTTCGTCGCCTACTTGCGCACCTTCGCCCGCATGGGCCTGAAGGCGATCCCGATGGCGGCCGAGACCGGCCCGATCGGCGGCAACTTGAGCCACGAGTTCATCATCCTCGCCCAGACCGGCGAAAGCGCGGTCTACTGCCACCGCGACCTGCTCGGCTTCGACGCGCTCGCCGGCGACGCCGACTACGACGGCGACCTGGAGCCGCTGGTCGGCGCCTGGACCCGCCTCTACGCGGCCACCGACCACAAGCACGACCCGGCCCTCTGCCCGGTGCCGAAGGACCAGCTTGCCGAGGCGCGCGGCATCGAGGTCGGGCACATCTTCTATTTCGGCACCAAGTATTCGGAACCGCTCGGCGCCGTCGTCGCCGGGCCGGACGGCCGGACGGCGGCCGTGCACATGGGCTCCTACGGCATCGGCGTGTCGCGCCTGGTGGGTGCCATCATCGAGGCGAGCCATGACGACGCCGGCATCGTCTGGCCGGAGCCGGTGGCGCCCTTCATGGTGGGGATCGTCAACCTCAAGGTAGGCGACCCGGGCTGCGCCACGCTCTCGGACGACCTCTACGCCAGGCTCCGCGGCGCCGGCGTCGAGACGCTGTACGACGACCGCGACGAGCGCCCGGGTGCAAAATTCGCCGACATGGACCTGATCGGCCTGCCTTGGCAGCTCGTGGTGGGTCCGCGCGGCATGGCCGAAGGCAAGGTCGAGTTGAAGCGGCGCGCCACCGGCGAGCGCCACGAGCTGTCGGTCGATTCGGCGCTCGCCCGGCTCGCCGCTTAGCACCGGCGTTCAAGGGATCGAGCGGACCCTATGTTCTCCGCCTTCGAGCGTCTTGTGGCGATGCGCTACCTCAGGGCCCGCCGGCAGGAGGGGTTCATTTCGGTCATCGCCGGCTTCTCGCTGCTCGGCATCGCGCTCGGCGTGGCGACGCTCATCATCGTCATGTCGGTGATGAACGGATTTCGGCACGAGCTGCTCGGTCGCATTCTCGGCCTGAACGGCCATCTATCGATCAGCGCCGAGGGGCGGAGTTTCACCGGCTTCGACGAGGCGGCCGGCACGATCCGCGGGTTGGCCGGCGTCGTCTCGGTGACGCCGGTGGTGGAAGGGCAGGCGATGGCGACCGCGGGCGGCGCCGCGGTGGGCGCCATCGTGCGCGGGATCAGGCCGGACGACCTGCGCGCCCGCGCCCTCATCGCCGGCAACGTCAAGGCCGGCAGCCTCGATGGTTTCGTCGCTCCGGACGCGGTCGCGATCGGCACGCGCATGGCCCAGCGCATGGGGATCGCGGTCGGCGGCGAGATCACTCTCATCTCGCCGCAGGGCACAACCACGGTGCTCGGCACCGTGCCGCGGATGAAGACCTACGACGTGGTGGCGCTGTTCGAAGTCGGCATGTTCGAGTACGACAGCAGCTTCGTCTTCATGCCCTTGGAAGCGGCGCAGCTCTATTTTCGCCAACCCGGCGCCGTGAGCCACCTCGAGGTGATGGTGGACGACCCCGACCGCAGCCGCTCGGTCGCCCGCGCCATAGCCGAGCGCCTTGGCGCCGGCTACCGCCAGCTCGATTGGCAGCAGGCCAACTCGAGCTACTTCACCGCCGTGCAGGTCGAGCGCAACGTGATGTTCCTGATCCTCACGCTCATCATCCTGGTGGCGGCGTTCAACATCATCTCGGGCCAGATCATGCTGGTGAAGGACAAGGGCCGCGACATCGCCATCCTGCGCACCATGGGGGCGACCCGGGGCATGGTGCTGCGCATCTTCCTGCTGAGCGGGGCCAGCATCGGCGTCGTCGGCACGCTGGCGGGCGTGACGATCGGACTCGTGTTCTGCGACAACATCGCGTCGATCCAGGGCTGGCTGGAGCGCCTCACCAGCACTCGGCTGTTCGCCGAGGAGATCTACTTCCTGTCGCGGTTGCCGGCGATCGTCGATCCCTGGGAGGTCGCCTCGATCGTCGCCATGGCGCTCGGGCTGTCGCTGCTGGCGACGGTCTATCCGTCGTACCGCGCGGCCCGGCTCGACCCGGTCGAGGCGCTGCGCTATGAGTGACGTGCTGCGTCTGGAGCGCGTCAGCCGCGCCTTCGTCCAGGGCGGCAGCCGGCTCGACGTGCTCGTCGATGTCTCGCTCGCGATCGCGGCCGGCGAGATGGTGGCCTTGGTCGGCCCGTCGGGGTCCGGCAAGTCGACGCTCTTGCATCTCGCCGGTCTCCTGGAGCGGCCGAACGGCGGCGAGGTGTGGATCGGAAGCGAGGCCACCAGCAAGCTCTCCGATTCACGCCGCACCGAGTTGCGCCGCGGCACCCTCGGGTTCGTCTACCAATATCATCATCTCCTGCCCGAGTTCTCGGCGCTGGAGAACGTCGTCCTGCCGCAAATGATCGCCGGCCGGCCGCGCCGCGCGGCGGTCGAGCGCGCCGGGCGGCTGCTCTCCGACGTGGGACTGGCAGCCCGCGCCGGCCATCGCCCGGGGCGCCTCTCGGGCGGCGAGCAGCAGCGCGTCGCCATCGCTCGCGCGCTCGCCAACGAGCCGAGGCTGCTGCTCGCCGACGAGCCGACCGGCAACCTCGACCACCGTACCGCGGAAGAGGCGTTCGCGCTGTTGATCGGCCTGGCACGCGGTGTCGGCTTGGCGGCCTTGATCGCGACCCACAACCTGGAAATCGCCCGGCGCATGGACCGCGTGCTCGGCATCGAGGACGGGGCCGTGCGGCGGATGTAACCCGCGGCCGTAAAGAAGTATCATGGCGTCGGCGCCTCGCGCCCCGCCGTCACGGGAGAGCGGCCATGAAAGTCGAAGCCATCCTCAAGTCCAAGGGCGACCGTGTGGTCACCGTGCGTCCGGACGCCGCGGTCGGCGCCGTCGCCCAGCGCCTGAAATTGGAGCGCATCGGCGCCGCCGTCGTCAGCGCGGACGGTCGGCGGGTGGACGGCATCGTGTCCGAGCGCGACATCGCCTACGGACTGGCCGAACGGGGCGCAGAATTGCTGGCGCTCAAGGTCGCGGACATCATGGTTCACGAGGTCTACGTCTGCACGCCGCAGGACTCTCTCCGGGACCTCATGGCCAAAATGACGCATCGCCGGATTCGCCACGTCCCGGTGGTGCAAGACGGCCGCCTGTGCGGCATCGTCAGCGTCGGCGACATCGTCAAGAACCGGTTGGAGGAGCTCGAGTTGGAGACCTCGGTCTTGCGCCAAGCCTACATCGCGAGCCACTGACAGGCGTCCGCCAAGACTGCTGACAGCGCCGCGCCGGCGTGGAATCCTCGAAGGCCGCCATGCCGCACGCCGACTTCGTTCATCTGCGCGTCCATTCCGCCTATTCGCTCTCGGAAGGGGCGATCAAGATCAAGGATTTGGTCGAGCTCTGCCGGCGCCACGCCATGCCGGCGGTGGCGGTGGCGGACACGGCCAACCTGTTCGGCGCGCTGGAGTTCGCGCTGGCCGCCGGCGAGGCCGGTGTGCAGCCGATCATCGGCTGCCAGCTCGGCCTGGCGCGCGAGGACGGCAACGGACGCCAGGCGCCGGACCAGCTCGTCCTCCTGGTGCAGGACGAGATCGGCTATCGCAACCTCATGCGGCTGGTGAGCCGCTCCTTCCTGGAGGGCGAGCCAAGCGCCCAGCCGCAGCTTGCCGCCGGCGCGCTCGAAGGGCTGAGCAACGGCCTGATCGCGTTGGCGGGCGGTCCGGCCGGCAGAGTGGGGCGGCTGTTGGCCGAGGGCCAGGACGCCGCCGCCGCCGCGACGCTCCGCGAACTCATGCGGCTGTTTCCCGGCCGGCTCTATATGGAGCTGCATCGCCACGGCCTGCCGGCCGAGGCCCGGATCGAGCAGCGGTTGGTCGATCTCGCCTACGCCCACGACCTGCCGCTGGTCGCGACCAACGAGGTCTTCTTCGCCGACGCCCATATGTTCGAGGCCCACGACGCGCTCCTGTGCATCGCCGAGGGCGTCACCGTGGCCGAGGCCAACCGCAGGCGGGTGACGCCCGAGCATCGCTTCAAGAGCGCGGCCGAGATGCGCGCGCTGTTCGCCGATCTGCCCGAGGCGATCGACAACACCCTCGTCATCGCGCGGCGCTGCGCCTTCATGCCGGAGGCCCGCCAACCCATCTTGCCGGCGTTTCCCGTGTCGCCTGGCCAGGGCGAGGCGGACGAATTGCGCGCGCAGGCGCGACTGGGCCTGGAGACGCGCCTTGCCCGCCAGGTCTATCGCTCCGACATGGACGACGACGCCCAGGCACACGCGGCGCGGCCGTATCGCCAACGCCTCGAATTCGAGATCGAGATGATCGTCAAGATGGGGTTCCCCGGCTACTTCCTCATCGTCGCCGACTTCATTCAGTGGGCGAAGCGCCAAGGCATCCCGGTCGGGCCGGGGCGCGGTTCGGGCGCCGGCTCGGTGGTCGCCTGGGCGCTCACCATCACCGACCTCGACCCGCTGCGCTGGGGCCTCCTGTTCGAGCGGTTCCTCAATCCGGAGCGGGTCTCCATGCCCGACTTCGACATCGACTTCTGCCAGGACCGGCGCGACGAGGTGATCCGCTACGTGCAGGACAAGTACGGCCGCGACCGGGTGGCGCAGATCATCACCTTCGGCACGCTGCAGGCGCGCGCCGCGCTGCGCGACGTGGGCCGGGTGCTGCAACTGCCTTACCCGCAGGTCGACCGGCTGTGCAAGCTGGTGCCGGTGAACCCAGCGAATCCGATCGGCCTCGGCCAGGCGATCGAGGGCGAGCCGCTGTTGCGCCAGGCGCGGGACGTGGACGAGACCGTGGCGCGCCTCATTGACATCGCGCTCAAGCTCGAGGGCCTGTACCGGCACGCCTCCACCCATGCGGCGGGCGTGGTGATCGCCGACCGCCCGCTCGACGAGATGGTGCCGCTCTATCGCGACCCGCGCTCCGACATGCCGGTGACGCAGTTCAACATGAAATACGTCGAGCTTGCCGGTCTGGTGAAGTTCGACTTCCTCGGTCTCAAGACGCTCACCGTGCTGGCCCGCGCCGCCGAGATGCTGGCGGCGCGCGGCGTGAGCATCGACCTTGCCGATCTGCCGCTCGACGACGCCAAGACCTACGACATGATCGGGCGCGGCGAGTCGACCGGCGTGTTCCAGTTGGAAAGCGCCGGCATGCGCGACGTGCTGCGCAAGCTCAAGCCCGACCGCTTCGAGGACATCATCGCCGTGGTGGCGCTCTATCGCCCCGGCCCGATGGACAACATCCCCAGCTATATCGCGCGCAAGCACGGAACGGAGCGCCCGGACTACCTGCATCCGTCGCTCGAAGGCATCCTCAAGGAGACCTTCGGCATCATGATCTACCAGGAGCAGGTGATGCAGATCGCCCAGGCGCTGTCCGGTTACAGCCTGGGCAGCGCCGATCTGCTGCGCCGCGCCATGGGCAAGAAGATCAAGGCGGAAATGCAGGCGCAGCGCCGCAACTTCCTCGACGGCGCCACGGCCCGCAACGTGCCCGAGAAAACGGCGGCCCTCATATTCGACCAGGTCAACAAGTTCGCCGGCTACGGCTTCAACAAAAGCCACGCCGCGGCCTATGCGCTCGTCGCCTACCAAACCGCCTGGCTCAAGGCCAACCATCCGGTCGAGTTCTTCGCCGCCTCCATGACCCTCGACATGGGCAACACGGACAAGCTCAACCTGTTCCGGCAGGAGCTGGAGCGGCTCAAGATCCCGCTGTTGGCGCCCGACATCAACAAGTCGCGCGCCGGGTTCGGCGTCGAGCCGTTGCCGGGCGGCAGGCTTGCGGTTCGCTACGCGCTGGCGGCGGTGAAGAAGGTGGGGCAGGGGGCGGTCGAGGCCGCGCTCGGCGAGCGCGACCGCAATGGCCCGTTCAAGAACCTGTTCGACCTGGCCGCGCGGCTCGACGCCCACGGCTTGAACAAGGGCCAGCTCGAGAACCTCGCGGCCGCCGGGGCCCTCGACTGCATCGACGCCAACCGTCGGCGATGCTTCGAGGCGGCGGAAACGATCATACGCCGCGCCGCGGCGGCGGCGCATGAGCGCCTGAGCCGGCAGGTCAGCCTGTTCGGCGAGGCGCTCGGGTTCGACGCGCCCTTGTTCGCCTTGCCGGACGTTGAGGACTGGCCGGTCATGGAACGCCTGAAGCACGAGTTCGACGCCATCGGCTTCTACCTCTCGGCCCACCCGCTCGACAGCTACGGCCCGAGCCTGCGCCGGCTGGACGTGGTGCGCTTCGTCGACCTCGCCGGCTGGCTCAGCGGGCGCGCCGGCAGCCGGGCGCGGCTCGCCGGCATCGTCATCGACCGGCGCATCCGCACCTCGGCCAAGGGCAACCGCTTCGCCTTCGTCCAGCTTTCCGACGCCAGCGGCATGTTCGAGGTGACGGTGTTTTCCGACACGCTGGCCGCCGCGCGCGACCTCCTGGAGCCGGGCCGGGCGGTGTTGGTCACCGCCGATCTGCGCAGCGAGAACGACGGTCTGCGGCTGACCGCCCAGAAGATCGAGGCGCTGGACGAGGCGGCGGCGAAGGCGGCCGCGGGCCTGCGCGTTTTCCTCAACGATCCCGGGCCGGTCGACAGCTTGCACAAGGTCCTGGAGTGCCTGGGTGCGGGCCGCGGCCGCGTCCGGCTCGTGCTCGACCTTGACGGGCGGTGCGAGGTCGAGATGGCGCTGCCGGGCGCCTGGGCGATCTCGGCCGCCACCCGGGCCGCCATCAAGGCCATTCCCGGCGTCGTGGACGTAGAGGAGACCTGAGGTTCGGGCTTGCAACCGGTTTTGGCTTGCAACTCCGGCGCCATGGGGCTATCTAGCCGCGCTTGCTAAATTCACACGCGGGCTTGCGGGACGCGCGGGGCCAAGCCCCGACGCCCGCTCCGGTGTCCGGCGCAGCAAGGCGCGGACCGACGCCCGCGGAGGTAGTAACCGGAAAAGGACAGTCCGCATGACGATGCCTACTTTTACCATGCGCCAGCTGCTCGAGGCTGGCGTGCACTTCGGCCATCACACCCGGCGCTGGAACCCTAAGATGGGGCCCTACATTTTCGGGGTGCGCAACGGCGTCCATATCCTCGACCTGGGGCAGACCGCGCCCATGCTGCACGCGGCGCTCGCGGCGGTGCGCGGCGTGGTCGCCGGCGGCGGCCGGGTGCTGTTCGTCGGCACCAAGCGCCAGGCCAGCGACAAGATCGCAGAGTCGGCCAAGCGCTGCGGCCAGCACTACGTCAATCACCGCTGGCTCGGCGGCATGCTGACGAATTGGAAGACGATCTCGAATTCGATCAAGCGTCTCAAGGACTTCGACCAGCGCCTCGCCAGCGAAGAGGTGGGCCTGACCAAGAAGGAGTTGCTGCATCTCACCCGCCAGCGCGACAAGCTGGAGCGCGCGCTGGGTGGCATCAAGGAAATGGGCGGCCAGCCCGACATCCTGTTCGTCATCGATACCAACAAGGAGGCGATCGCGGTGTCCGAGGCGGTGAAGCTGGGCATCCCGGTCGTCGCGATCGTTGACAGCAACTCCAACCCGACCGGCGTCAACTATCCAATTCCCGGCAACGACGACGCTTTCCGGGCCATCTCGCTGTATTGCGAACTTATCACCGCGGCGGTGCTCGACGGCCTGCAACAGGAGGCGGCCGCTTCCGGACGCGATATTGGCGAGGCGCCGGAGATTCCCGCGGAATTGCCGCCGCCGGAGGCCGTGCCGGCCGAGCCGGCCGAGCCGCCGCCGCCGGCGGCCTAAATCCGACAACGATCGGCAAAGCGAGGAACGCATGGCCGAAATCAGCGCCGCGCTGGTGAAGCAACTGCGCGACACGTCCGGCGCCGGGATGATGGACTGCAAGCGCGCCTTGGCCGAGACCGGCGGCAATCTCGAGGCCGCGGTCGATTGGCTGCGCAAGAAGGGGCTTGCCGCCGCGGCCAAGAAGGCGGGTCGCGTGGCGGCCGAAGGCCTCGTCGGCCTCAGGATCGAAGGCCGCCGCGGCGCCCTCGTCGAGGTCAACTCCGAGACCGACTTCGTGGCCCGCAACGAAAGTTTTCAGGAATTCGTGCGCAGCGTGGCTGGGCTGGCGCTCGATGCCCTGGAAGTGGGCGCGTTGGCGCGGCGGCCCTACCCGGGCGGCGGCACGGTCGCCGAAAAATTGACGCATTTGATCGCGACCATCGGCGAGAACCTGTCGTTGCGCCGCATGGCGCGCTTCGAGGTCGACGCCGGCGTTGTCGCGGGGTACGTGCACAACGCGGCGGCGCCGGGGTTGGGCAGGATCGGCGTTCTGGTGGCGCTGGAGTCGGCGGGAGATGTGGGCAGACTCAGCGCCTTTGGCCGCCAACTGGCGATGCACGTCGCGGCGGCCCAGCCGCTGTCGGTGTCGATCGCGGAGCTCGACCCCGCGCTGGTGGAGCGCGAACGCGGCATACTCGCCGAGCAGGCCCGCGGCGCCGGCAAGTCCGCGGAGATCGTCGCCAAGATGGTCGAGGGCCGTTTGCGCAAGTTCTACGAGGACGCGGTGCTGCTGGAGCAGATTTACGTCATCGACGGCGAATGCCGGATCGAGGCGGCGATCGAAGCGGCGGCCCGCGAGGCGGGTGCCCCCATTCGGGTGGCCGGCTTCGCGCGCCTGGCGATCGGCGAGGGCATCGAACGGGCGCAGAGGGACTTTGCGGCCGAGGTCGCGGCCCAGCTTGACGCCTGACCGCCCCGACATGAGGGCGGTTCTCGCCGGCGACAGTGGCCCGACGATCGTTGTATGATCGCCGGGCCGCGCGGAAGGGTGCGACAGGATCGGAGGCACGGATGCCGGACCTGCCCGTGACCAAGATTGCCCCGCAGCCCGCCAAGGCCGTTTATCGGCGCGTGCTGCTCAAGATTTCGGGCGAGGCCCTGATGGGGTCGCGCGAATTCGGTCTCGACCCCGACACGGTGGCGCGAGTTGCGCGCGAGGTGCAGGCGGTGCATCGCCTCGGCGTCGAGACCTGTCTGGTGATCGGCGGCGGCAACATCTTTCGCGGCGTGGCGGCCGCCTCGCATGGCATACAGCGCGCCTCGGCCGACTACATGGGCATGCTGGCGACTGTCATCAACGCGCTCGCCATGCAGAACGCCCTGGAGCAGATCGACGTCCCGACACGCGTGCAGTCGGCCATCCCGATGTCGAGCGTCTGCGAACCGTACATCCGCCGGCGCGCGCTCAGGCACATGGAGAAGGGCCGCGTCGTCATCTTCGCGGCCGGCACCGGCAACCCGTTCTTCACCACCGATACCGCGGCGGCGCTGCGTGCCTCCGAGATGGGCTGCGACGCGCTGTTCAAGGGCACCAAGGTCGACGGGGTGTATGACAGCGACCCGATGAAAAACCGCGATGCGGTCCGCTTCGAGCGCCTCGGATATCTGGAGGTGCTGTCGCGCGACCTCAAGGTGATGGACGCATCGGCGATCTCGCTGGCGCGCGAGAACCAGATTCCGATCGTCGTTTTCTCCATCAACGCCGAGGGCGCCTTCGCCGAGGTAGCCATCGGCGATGGAACTTACACCATAATATCGGACCGGAGTTGATCGCTGTGGCTGAGTTCCAGATCGCCGACTTCAACCGACGCATGGATGGAGCGCTGGAGGCGCTGCGCCACGAACTGGCGGGCTTGCGCACCGGGCGCGCCTCGGCCCACCTGCTCGAGCCGGTGACGATCAAGGCCTACGGCGGCGAGATGCCGCTGACGCAGGTGGCCACCATCAGCGTCCCGGAGGCCCGGCTCATCACCGTCCAGGTATGGGACCGCGGCCTGGCCGCGACGGTCGAGCGCGCGATCCGCGACGCCGGCCTCGGCCTCAACCCGTCGAGCGACGGCCAGTTGGTGCGCGTGCCGATCCCCGAATTGAGCCAGGAGCGGCGGGCCGAGCTCACCAAGGTGGCGCACAGGTATGCCGAGCAGGGACGCGTTGCCGTTCGCAACGTGCGGCGCGACGGAATGGAGCTGCTGAAGCGGCTGGAGAAGGATCACAAGATTTCCCAGGACGAGCATCGCAAACGCGCCGAGGAGGTGCAGAAGTTGACCGACCAGCACGTCAAGAAGATCGACGAGCTGTTGGCGCAGAAGGAAAAGGAGATCATGCAGGTCTGATGTCGATGGAGGCGCTGCAAACGACGGCGCCGGCGCCGGTGCCGGTGCACGTCGCCATCATCATGGATGGCAACGGCCGCTGGGCAAGGGCCCGCGGCCTGCCGCGCACGGTGGGCCATCAACGCGGCGCCGATGCCGTCCGCCGCTCGGTGGCCGGCGCCCTGGAGCTCGGCATCTCGTACCTCACGCTGTACGGCTTCTCGTCGGAAAATTGGAAGCGGTCGGCCGCCGAGATCGACGACCTCATGGCGCTGCTGCGCTTGTACCTACAAAGCGAGATCGCGGCCCTCGATCGCCATGGCGTGCGCCTGCGCGTGATCGGCGACCGTGAGCGTTTGGGCGACGACATCGCGCGTCTCATCGCCGACGGCGAGCGGCGCACGGCCGCTAACCGCCGGCTCAACCTTACGGTCGCAATCAGTTACGGCGGGCGGGCCGAGATCGTGCAGGCCTGCCGGCGCATCGCGGATGGCGTCAGGGCCGGGCTGCTTGCACCCGCGGAGGTCGATGAAGCAACTTTCTCGCGCTACTTGCTGACGGACGGTATTCCCGATCCCGACCTGATCGTCCGCACGAGCGGCGAGAAGCGCGTCAGTAACTTCCTGCTTTGGCAGTCCGCCTATTCGGAGCTCGTTTTCCTGGATCGACTGTGGCCGGACTTCGGCAAGGATGACCTGGAAGCGGCAATCCGAGAGTTCGGCCATCGCGACCGGCGGTACGGTGCCACCGGATAGTCGCGCGCCGTTCGCAGTGCGCCTCGCTTCCGGCGTCGCCCTTGGGGGCCTGGCGTTGACGGCGACGCTTGCCGGCGCCCCCTATTTCGAGCTCCTGGTCGGCGCCTTCGGCGCCGCCATGATTTGGGAGTGGTCCCGCATCTGCGCGCCCGCACATCTCGCCGCGGCGTTGGCCGTCGGCATGGCAACGATGGCGGTGGCGGTGGCGCTGGCGCATGCGGGTCGCTTCGAATTGGCGCTTGCGCTCACCGGACTGGGCGCGGCGGCGAGCGCGGCGGCGGACCGCGGCCGCTGGGCCTGGCATGCCATGGGAGTGCTCTATGCCGGGATGCCGTGCCTGGCGTTGCTGTGGATGCGCGGTGCGGACGAGCGCGGTCTGGCGATCGTCCTCTGGGTCTTTGCCGTGGTCTGGGCCACCGACAGCGCCGCCTTTCTCGTCGGCCGCGCCATCGACGGGCCGAAGCTTGCGCCGCGCATCAGTCCTGGAAAGACCTGGGCGGGGCTTGTCGGCGGCGCCGCGGCGGCGGCGCTCGTCAGCGGCGTCGTGGGTTGGCTGTCGCACACGACCTCGCCAACGCTGCTGGCGGCGCTGGGCGCCGGCCTTGCCGTCGTCGAACAATGCGGCGACCTCATCGAATCGGCTTTCAAGCGGCGCTTCGCCGTCAAGGACAGCAGCCGGCTCATTCCGGGCCATGGCGGCGTGCTCGACCGGGTAGATGGGCTGGTGGCGGTGGTGCTGGCGGTGGCGGTGCTGAAACTGCTGCTCGACGACGCCCTCATTGGTTAATCCTCGCCACCGCCGCGCCATACTTGTCGCGAAAAGCCCGCCGGCGTTCTGGACCTGCCGCCAGAGGCCCGATACACTGGCGGTCGTCGCGGTTGAATTAACCGAAGCCGGCAGGCGCGTCGGGGGGATGTCCCGCGGTCGTACGTGTCGTGAACGGCAAGAACTTTTGGGTCCTCCATGCTGGATTTCGTGACCGGGCTGCCGCACTACTTCCTCAGCTTCCTGCTCGTTCTGACGCTGCTCGTCTTCGTGCACGAGTGGGGGCATTTCCTGGTCGCGCGCCGTTGCGGCGTTCGGGTGGATGTATTTTCCATCGGCTTCGGGCCGGAGCTGTTCGGCTATACCGACCGCCGAGGCACGCGCTGGAAGTTCAGCGCCCTGCCGCTCGGGGGTTACGTCAAGATGTTCGGCGACACCAACTTCGCGAGCCTGCCCGATGGCAGTCAGCGGCCGCTGACTGCCGAGGAGCGGATGGTCGCGTTTCAGGGCAAGAGTCTGCTGCAACGGAGCGCCATCGTCTTCGGCGGTCCGCTGGCCAACTTTCTGCTCACGATCGTTCTGCTCGCGGTTCTTTACGGTACGTACGGCCAGCAGGTTTCGCAGCCGGTCGTCGGCACCGTGGAGGCGGGCAGCGCCGCCGATGAGGCGGGGTTGCAGCCGGGCGACCGCATCGTCAGCTTGAACGGCGCAGAGGTCGAGCGGTTCGAGGACATCGCCGCCAAGGTGCAGCTCGGCCTCGACGCTCCGCTCGACATCGTCGTGGTGCGCGGCGACGAGCGCCTCTCGACGCGTGCGGTACCGCGCATCATCGAGGAGATGGACTTTTTCGGCAACGCCCGCCGGGTGGGTCGACTCGGCGTACGCAGCGCGGGCCGCAGCGAGGTGATCCGCCACGATCCCCTCACCGCCGTCTGGCTTGCCGTGGTCGACACTTATGATCTGTCGGCGACCACGCTCACGGCGGTCGGACAAATGATCGCCGGCAGCCGTTCCGCCGACGAGCTTGGCGGCATCATTCGGATCGCCAAGATGTCGGGTGACGTGACCGAGGTGGGGTGGGTAGCCTTCCTGGCGTTTTCCGCGGTACTGTCGGTCAACCTGGGCCTGATCAATTTGTTCCCCGTGCCGATGCTCGACGGCGGCCATCTGGCCTACTATGCTGTCGAAGCGGTGCGCGGTCGCCCGCTCGGCGCCCGGGCGCAGGAATGGGGCTTCCGGATCGGCCTCGCGCTAGTGGTGGGGCTGTTTCTGTTGGCGACGCGCAACGACTTGATGTCCTTCCCGGTGGTGGCGGATTTCATCAATCGCCTGATCACCTGAAGGGGAGGATGGGGGGAGGATGAAAGGCGTGCGAAGGCGGTTCGGCGCGATCCTGCTGGGGGTCCTGCTGTGCGTTGTCGCCTATGGCGTCGCGCTCGCGGAGGAACTGCTGAGCGGTGAGCCGATCGCCGAGATCCGCGTCGAGGGCACTCAGCGCATCGAGCCGGAGACGGTACGCTCCTATATGCAGATCGTGCCCGGCGACACCTTCGAGGCCGGCAAGATCGACCGCGCGCTTAAGAACCTGTTCGCCACCGGCCTTTTCGCCGACGTCGTTTTCCGACGCGACAGTAGTACGCTGGTCGTCACCGTGGTCGAGAACCCGATCATCAATCGCCTGGCCTTCGAGGGCAACCAGCACATCGAAGACGAAGTGCTGCAGACCGAGGTGCAGTTGCGCTCGCGCGTGGTATATACCCAGACGCGGGTGCAGAGCGATGCCAAGCGGATCCTCGATCTTTATCGGCGCAGCGGGCGCTTCGCCGCCACCGTCGAGCCCAAGGTCATCAAACTCGACCAGAACCGCATCGACTTGGTGTTCGAGATCGACGAGGGCCAGGTCACCGGCGTCACGCGCATCGATTTCGTCGGCAACGTGGTGTTCAGCGATGGCGCGTTGCGCGACGAGGTCAGCACCCAGGAGAGCGCCTGGTACCGCTTCCTGACGGTGAGCGACCGTTACGACCCGGATCGGTTGACCGTCGACCGCGAGGCGTTGAGGAACTTCTATCTCAAGGAGGGCTACGCCGATTTTCGCGTCGTCTCGGCCGTGGCGGAGTTGGCGCCCGACCGCTCCGGATTCTTCATTACCTTCACGGTGGAAGAGGGGCAGCGTTACAAGTTCGGTACGATCGATCTCGAAGTCGGGCTGAAAAACATCGATGTAGAGGCCCTGCGCCAGGAGATCACCGTCGAGGAGGGGGACTGGTACGATGCGCGGGTGGTGGAAAAAACCATCGCCAACCTCGGCGCGGCGGTAGGGACGCTGGGCTACGCCTTCGTCGATATTCGCCTGCACCCCGACCTCGACGCCGAGCTGCTCGTCATCAACATCGTCTTCGAGGTGCAGGAGGGTCCGCGCGTGTACGTGGAGCGGATCGACATCATCAACAACGTGCGGACGCTCGACAAGGTGATCCGGCGCGAGTTCCGCCTGGTGGAGGGGGACGCGTTCGACACCAGCAAGGAGCGGCGGACCCGGCAACGCATCCAGAACCTCGGGTTCTTTTCGAAGGTGGATATCAAGAACGTGCCGAGCGACGCTCCCGACAGGACCATCCTCGTAGTCGACGTGGAGGAACGGGCAACCGGCGAAATCACATTCGGCGTGGGCTTCTCGACCTCCGAGGGACCGGTCGGCAACGTCGGGTTGCGCGAGCGCAATCTGCTCGGCCGCGGCCAGGACCTGCGGCTCGACTTCTCGCTGTCCGGCTTGCAATCGCAGTTGAATCTAAGCTTCACCGAGCCCTATTTCATGGACAAGCCGGTCGCCGCCGGCATCGACCTGTTCCACACCGAGACCGAACGCAGCGAAAGTTCGTTCGATGAAAAGCGCACCGGCGGCGGGTTTCGCATGGGCTACGACATTTCCGAGCACACCCGGCACAACCTGCGCTATACGCTGACCCACCTCGACGTGTTCAACGTCTCGTCGACCTCCCTTGCGATCGCGCAACAGGCAGGCGTCACGCTGACCTCGCTGGTCGCGCACGATCTCCTGTATGACCGGCGCGATTCGCGCTTCGAACCCCGCGACGGTTATTACCTTCGGCTGCGCAACGACGTCGCGGGCCTCGGCGGCGACGTCCACTATGTCGGCACCCGGTTGGGCGCCGGCTATTATGTGCCCTTCCCGATCTTCGAGGACTGGTCGGCGGGCGTGACGGCGGAGCTCGGGTACATCGCCGGGCTGGGCGAGGGCGTTCGCATCGTCGACAGTTACTTCATCGGCGGCCCCAACCTGCGCGGCTTTACCGCCGGCGGCATTGGGCCGCGCGATGTCATTGCCAACGACGCATTGGGAGGCAACCAATACGCCGTGGGCTCGGTAGAGCTCGGGTTTCCGCTGGTGCTGCCGCTGCTGGAAGAGTTTCAAGTGCGCGGGCGCTTCTTCAGTGACTTCGGCACGCTCTACGATACCGATGCGACGTGTCCTGCTCCGCCCGCCGTACCGCCCGCGTGCAGCATTATCGACGAGATCGCGCTGCGGGCTTCGGTCGGCGCCGGCTTGACCTGGGTCTCGCCGTTCGGACCATTGGCGATCGACCTGGCCTATCCGCTGCTGAAGAAAAGCTACGACGAGACGGAGTTCTTCAGCTTCAACGTCGGCACTACGTTCTGAGTCAAACCCACCCAGGAGAGTTTTCGATCATCATGAGCAACAAGTTTCGCTCGTTCATTATGCCGTTGGCCGCGCTCCTCTTCGGCCTCGCGTTGGCCACCGATGCGCGACCGGCATCGGCCGAAGTGGTCATCGCCGTGCTGGACGTGCCGCAGATCCAGCGCCAATCCAAGGCCGCCAAGAGCATCCAGGCGGAGCTCGAGAAGCAGCGCGCCGCCTACCAGGCCGAAATCGCCAAACAGGAGAAGTCCTTGCGCGCGGCGGACCAGCAGTTGAAATCGCAGCAGGCGACCCTTTCGCCGGAGGACTATCAGAAGAAACGGCAGGAGATCGAAGGGCAGCTGGACAAGCTGCGGCAGAGCGCCGAGGCACGCCGCGTGCAGTTGGAAAAATCGATGAATGCCGGCTCCGATCAGATCCGCACGGCCCTTCTCAAAATCGTGGCCGAGGTCGCCAAGGCCAGAGGCGCCACCATCGTGCTGAACAGACTGAATGTGGTATGGCCGGGAAGCGCGCTCGACATCACGGCGGAGACGTTGAAGAAACTGGACGAGCAACTGCCCAAGGTGACCCTGCCGAAATCGTGAGGCGCTCGCCCCCCGGCGACCGCGGCCCCGGCGGGGCGGCAGCAATCTCCCGTTCGGGGCCGGCGATCCGGCGTGGCGGGCTCCACCAAGAGCGAAGCCATATGGACGAAACTGGCGACCAGACGGCTCAAGCCGTCGAGGCAGACGTTGCGCGGATCCAGCAACTGATCCCGCATCGCTTTCCGTTCCTCATGATCGATCGCGTGGTCGACATGATCGCCGGCCGGAGCGCCGTGGGGATCAAGAACGTTTCCATCAACGAGGGCTATTTCGCCGGTCATTTCCCATCCCAGCCCGTCATGCCGGGCGTGCTCATCATCGAAGCGATGGCGCAGACCGCGGCGGTTCTGGTGGTGCACACGCTGGGGCCCAAGTTCGAGGGCAAGCTGGTGTATTTCATGTCGGTGGAGAATGCGCGTTTCCGCCGGCCGGTGTTTCCCGGCGACCAACTGCGCGTGCACGTGCGCCAGGAGCGGGCGCGCGGGCTTGTCTGGAAGTTCCGCGGCGAGGCCAAGGTCGATGGCAAGCTGGTCGCCGAGGCGACGTTCGCCGCGATGATCCGCGACGAATAGCTGTTAGCCTCGCCCGGCGAGCGGCACGAACTTGCGCTGGGTGTGGCCGGTATAGAGTTGGCGCGGCCGCCCGATCCGTTGCGCCGGGTCCTCGATCATCTCGTTCCACTGGGCGACCCAGCCCACCGATCGCGCGACCGAGAACAGCACCGTGAACATGCTGGTCGGGAAGCCGATCGCCTGCAGGATGATGCCCGAATAAAAATCCACGTTCGGGAACAGCTTGCGGGCGACGAAGTAGTCGTCCTCGAGCGCGATGCGTTCGAGCTCCATGGCGAGGTCGAGCAGTGGCTCGTCGCGGATGCCGAGCTCGTCCAGCACCTCATGGCAGGAGGTGCGCAGGACGGCGGCGCGCGGATCGTAGTTCTTGTACACCCGGTGACCGAAGCCCATAAGCCGGAACGAGTCGTTCTTGTCCTTGGCCCGCCTGATGAACTCGGGGATTCGCTTCTTGTCGCCGATCTGGCGCAGCATGGCGAGCACCGCCTCGTTGGCTCCGCCGTGGGCTGGACCCCACAGCGAGGCGATGCCGGCGGCGATGCAAGCAAAGGGATTGGCGCCGCTCGACCCGGCGATGCGCACGGTCGAGGTGGACGCATTCTGCTCGTGGTCGGCGTGCAGGATGAAGATGCGGTCCATGGCCCGCGCCACCGCCGGGTTCACCCGGTAATCCTCGGCCGGCACCGCGAACGTCATGCGCAGAAAATTCTCCGCGTAGCTCAGGTCGTTGCGCGGGTAAATGAACGGCTGCCCGACGGAATACTTGTACGCCATGGCGGCGATGGTCGGCATCTTCGCGATCAGCCGGTGCGAGGCGACGATGCGCTGGCGCGGATCGGCGATATCGGTGCTGTCGTGATAGAAGGCCGAGAGCGCGCCCACCACGCCTACCATGACCGCCATCGGGTGCGCGTCGCGCCGGAAGCCGCGGTAGAACGTCGCGATCTGCTCGTGCAGCATGGTGTGGTAAGTGATGTCGTGCTGGAACCGCGCCTTTTCGCGCGCGGTCGGCAGTTCGCCGTACAGCAGAAGATAACAAACCTCGAGAAAGTCACTGTGCTCCGCCAGTTCCTCGATCGGATAGCCGCGATGTAGTAGTATCCCTGCCTCGCCGTCGATGAACGTGATCTTGGAATCGCAGCTGCCGGTCGAGCCGTAGCCCGGATCATAGGTGAAGTAGCCATGGTCCGCGTAAAGCCGGCGCACGTCGATCACCGATGGCCCCTTGACGCCGTGTAGCACCGGTAGTTCGAACGACGCGCCGGTGCGATTGTCGGTGAGCGTGAAGGTGTGCTCGCCGGCGCCGCGCGCCGTATCGGGCTGACGAGCCGCGGGGCGCTCCGCCCGCGTCGGCGCCGCCCTGGACGGCACGCGCTTTTTCAGGCTCTTGGCTGTCCTCTTGGCCATGTCCTTGGGCCCTCCCATAGGGGCTTGCGTCCGCCGCGACTCGAGATCCGGGCGCGAGAATAGTGCCGAACCGCTTAACGTTCAATTAGGGGCCGTCTGGCCAAGGCCGCCGGCTCGGCGGCATCGGCCAGGCGGGCCAGGGTTTCGCCGCGGCCGAGCACTTCCATGACCTCGAATATGCCGGGCGACACCGTGGCGCCGGTGAGCGCCGCGCGCAACGGCTGGGCAACCTCGCCCAGCTTCGAGCCGTCGGCTTCGGCGAAGCGGCGCACGGCCGCCTCCAGTTCGGCCGCGCGCCAGCCGTCCTCGTCGGGCAAGGATGCCGCGAGGCGCAGGAGCCGCCGGCGCGCAACGGCGTCGAGCATGGCGGCGGCCTTGTCGTCGATCGGCAGCGGGCGCGGGCGCACGTAGATGAGCGCGTTGCCGGCCAGTTCCTCCAGCGTCCTGGCGCGCGCCTTGAGGCCGGCCATGCCGCGGCGCAAGCGCTCGCCGGCCGCGGCGTCCGGCGCCCGGCCGAGGCGTTTCTCCAACCGGGGAGCGAGCAGTTCCACGAGCCGGCGGTCGTCGGCCAATCGCATGTAATGCGAATTGAGGTTGTCGAGCTTGGCCGCATCGAAGCGGGCCGCGGAGCGGCCGATCCCGTCCAGGTCGAACCATTCGATCGCCCGATCGGTGTCGATGGTCTCGTCGTCGCCATGAGCCCAGCCGAGGCGCAGCAGGTAGTTCCGCATCGCCTCCGGCAGATAGCCCATGTCGCGATAGGCCTCGATGCCGAGCGCTCCATGCCGTTTCGAGAGCTTCGTGCCGTCGGCGCCGTGGATGAGCGGGATGTGGGCGAAAATCGGGGCCTGCCAGTCGAGCGCGGCATAGATCTGCGCCTGACGGAAGGTGTTGGTCAGGTGGTCGACGCCGCGGATCACGTGCGTGATGGCCATGTCGTGGTCGTCCACGACCACCGACAACATATAGGTCGGCGTGCCGTCGCCGCGCAGCAGCACCATGTCGTCGAGCTGCTCGTTGGCGATGCGCACCTCGCCCTGCACGCGGTCGAGCACCGCCGTATCGCCCTGCAGCGGGGCCTTGAGGCGAATGACCGGCGGCACGTCGCGCGGTGCTTCGGCCGGATCGCGGTCGCGCCACCTCCCGTCGTAGCGTACCGGCCGCCCGGCCGCCTTGGCCGCGTCGCGCATGGCTTGCAGTTCCGCTGGCGTGCAATAGCAATGATACGCCAGGCCCGCGTCGAGCAGGCCGCGCGCAACTTCAGCGTGGCGAGCCGCAAGTTGCGACTGGTACACGATCTCGCCGTCCCAGCCGAGACCGAGCCAATCGAGTCCTTCGCGAATGGCGTCGATGGCGCCCTGCGTCGAGCGCTGCCGGTCCGTGTCCTCGATGCGCAAGTGGAACCGGCCCCGATGGTGCCTAGCGAACAGCCAGTTGAACAGCGCCGTGCGCGCCCCGCCGATGTGCAGGTAGCCGGTGGGCGAGGGGGCGAAGCGCGCGACGACGGTCATGGTCGGATGGCAGGCATTGGCGAGGGCTTGCGATGTACCATGGCGGTCGGCAGGTTCTCAATCGGGTTTGCTGGAGCATGATCCGACCACTCGGAACCGCGATAGCCCACGGCCTCACCCGCACGGCGCTGGCCGAGCGGGAACGCTGGCCCTTGTGGCTGCCGGTGGGCGTAGGTATCGGCGTCGCGCTATACTTCGCCCTGGCGCGAGAGCCGGCGATCTGGGTCGGGCCGGCAGGGCTTGGCGCGGCGGCGGCACTGGCGGTACTGGGCCGCCGTCGCGTGGCGCTGCTGTTGCCCGCCCTTGCCGCGGGAAGCCTCGCCGCCGGTCTCGCCGCCGGCCAGATTCGCACCTACGTTCTCGCCACCCCCATGCTCACGCGCGAGATCGGGCCGGTGCGGGTGGAAGGCAGGGCGGTCGCTGTCGAGGCGCTGCCGGGCGCCCGGCGAGTGATCCTCGAGCAGGTGGCGATCGAGGGTCTCGCGCCCGACGCGACGCCACGGCGCGTCCGCATCCGGCTCGCCGGCCGCCTGCCGCCGATCGACCCCGGGCAATGGATGTCGGCGCGCGCCACATTGGCGCCGCCCTCGCCACCCTCGGCGCCGGGCACCTACGACTTCCAGCGCCACGCCTTCTTCGAGGGCATCGGCGCCGTGGGGTTCGCGTTCGGGGCGGCGACGGTAGCAACGCCGCCGGCCGGCACGCCGGAGCCTTCCGCCGTCGCCGTGCGGCTCGCCGGACTGCGGCAGTCGATGACCGCGCGCATCCTGGAGCGCCTGCCCGGCGCCGCCGGCGCGATCGCGGCGGCCCTCGTGACGGGCGACCAGGGCGCCATTCCGAAGGAGGCCGTTCAAGCGATGCGCGACTCCGGCATCATTCACTTGCTGTCGATCTCGGGGCTGCACATGGCTTTCGTCGCCGGCATCCTGTTCTTCGGCGTGCGGGCCGTCCTGGCGCTGATCCCGCCGCTGGCTCTCGCGCAACCGATCAAGAAATGGGCGGCGGCGGCGGCGCTTGTCGGCACGCTGTTCTATTTGTTCCTGTCCGGCGCCCCGGTGCCCGCCCAACGTTCCTTCATCATGGCGGCACTGATCCTATTGGCGGTGATCCTCGACCGCAGCGCCATCTCCATGCGTCTCATCGCCTGGGCGGCGACGGCGGTGCTGCTGCTGCGGCCCGAGACCCTGACCGGGCCCAGCTTCCAGATGTCCTTCGCGGCGGTGGTGGCGCTCATCGCCGCCTACGAGGCGGCCCGCGACTGGCGCACGGAACGGCGGGCCGCGGCCGGCTGGCCCAGGCGCGCCGTCCAAGGGGCCGGCGAGCTCGCCCTCACCAGCCTCATCGCCACGCTCGCCACCGCCCCCTACGTCGTGTTCCATTTCAACCGCCTGGCCGAGTACGGCGTCGCCGCCAACATGCTGGCGGTGCCGCTGACCGGTTTCTGGATCATGCCGTGGGCGGTGGTGGCCTCGATAGCGATGCCGTTCGGCCTGGACGGCGCGGCCTGGGCGCCGATGGGCTGGGGCATCGAGGGCCTGCTCGCCATCGCGCGCACGGTCGCCGCCTGGCCGGGCGCGGCCGTCCTGGTTCCCGCCATGCCGCTGGCGGGCCTGGCGACGCTCACGCTGGGCGGCCTGTGGCTTTGTCTGTGGCAGCGCCGCTGGCGGTACTTCGGCCTCGTCGGCATTGCCGCCGGTCTTGCCACGATGGCGTTCGCGGTTCCGCCGGACCTGCTGGTTTCCGATGACGGCAAGCTGATCGCCTTGCGCGACGCGTCCGGCCGGCTGCTGCTGTCGTCGGGGCGCGCCGCCCGCTTCGATTCCGAGCTGTGGCTGCGCCGGGCCGCGCAGGACGAGCGAATCGTCTGGCCGCGGGACGCGCCCAGCGCCGACGGGGCGCTTGCTTGCGACGAGCTCGGTTGCCTGTACCGGCGCGCCGGCCGGATTGTGGCGCTGGTGCGCGATCCCGCGGCACTCGACGAGGACTGCGCGATCGCCGATCTGGTCGTAAGCCTGGAGCCGGTGCGCGGCCCTTGCGCCGCTCCGCGCGTCGTCGATCGCTTCGACCTGTGGCGCTACGGCGGCCACGCGGTCTGGCTGACGGAACGAGAGATCCGCGTCGTCTCGGTCGGCGAGACCCGCGGCCGGCGGCCGTGGGTGGTGCGGCCAGAACCGGCTCAGTAGCGCCGCAGCAGCCCAATGAGCCGGCCCTGCACCTTCACCCGGTCGGGGCCGAAGATGCGCGTCTCGAAGGTCGGGTTGGCCGGCTCCAGCGCGATCGAGTCGCCCTTGCGGCGCAGGCGCTTCAAGGTGACCTCCTCGTTGTCGATCAGCGCCACCACGATGGCGCCGCTGTCGGCGGTGTCGCAGCGCTGCACGATCACCGTGTCGCCGCTCTGGATGCCGGCGCCGTTCATCGATTCGCCATCGACCTCGAGGGCGAAGTGCTCGCCGCGTCCGAGCAGGCTGCCGGGCACGGCGATGAAGTTGGTGTTGTCGCGCAACGCCTCGATCGGCGTGCCGGCGGCGATGCGGCCATAAAGCGGCAACTGCATGCTCTCCACCTTCTCGCCGACCGGAGCGCCGGCGAGCGCGCCGCTGAAATCGCCTCGAATGACGTTGGGCTGGAAGCCGCTCTCCGGCTGGCGGGCGCCCACCGCAACGTCGTCGGGCAGGCGCACCACCTCGAGCGCGCGGGCCCGGTGCGCCAGACGCTTGATGAATCCGCGCTCCTCCAGGCCCGTGATGAGCCGGTGGATGCCGGACTTGGACTTCAGGCCGAGCGCGTCCTTCATCTCCTCGAACGAAGGCGAGATGCCCGTGTCCTTCAAGCGCCGGTTGATGAACGTCAGCAGCTCGTGCTGTTTGCGAGTGAGCATGTGGCCTCCGGCTTCCGGGAACGCCTTCCAGCGCCCCCAACATCTGGAACAAAACAACAACTCGACGCATGTTCTAGTTTGGTTCCAGCGGCAGGTCAAGGAGAAAAACGCCTCCCGGCAGGATAATCGCATTTGGCGGATTGCGGCCTCATGGTTCGAGACGGCCGCTGTCGCGGCCTCCTCACCATGAGGCTCGTTGTTGGCTTTCCTCATCTTGAGGAGCGCCCGAGAGGGCGCGTCTCGAAAGAGGAGGAAAGCCAATCGCAGGCAAATGCGATTGCCCTGCGCCGCCCGGCCCGCCGTCCCGCGAGCGGGCGGAACGGGGGCAGGAGGCGAGCGCGACGCCTTAGTTGATGATGTTGGCGTCGGTGATATCGGCGGGATTCACTATGCCGATGAGAAGGATTTCGAAATCCGCGCCCAGGCTGCTGTTGACGTTGCCCTGGACGAGCGTGTTGCCCCCGCCGTCGGAGACGGCCCGGATTTGGCCCGCGGCGCTGAAGGCGGCGGTGCCGATGAAGACGAAATCCTGGTTGCCCGAGAGGCCGGTGTTGGCGTCGATCGTGTTGACGTCGATGAAGTCCTTGGCGAACTCGAAGTCGGTGATCACGTCGTGGCTGCTGCCCACCGGCGTTTCGCTGGTGGCGTTGAAGTCGAAGTAGTCCTCGAAGCCGTCGGCGCCTCCTCCGGAGAGGCTGTCGGTTCCGCTGCCGCCCGTGATCGTATCGGAGCCGGCCCCGCCGCTGAGGGTGTCGTTGCCGGAGCCGCCCGAGATGAAGTCGTACCCCGAGCCGCCCAGCAGCATGTTCGCCGAGGAGTTGCCGGTCAGGCTGACGGCGTTGGGGAAGGCGACCGCCGTGGCGTCGACGTGCTCGAACCCGGTAGCGGTGCCGCCGCTGCTCGTGACCTGGTCCGACAGGCTCAAATTCACCGTGTGCGAACCATTCGGGAGAATCAGCCAGTCGCCGCTGCCGTCGCCGCCGGCCACGGTCGTGTCGGCCGGATCGTAGGCGATGGTGTCGTTGCCGCTGCCGCCGTTGATCGTGTCGACGCCGGCGCCGCCGTCGATGCTGTCGTTGCCGTTGCCGCCGATGAGGCTATCGTTGTCGGCGTCGCCGCTGATGGTGTCGTTGCCGTCGCCGCCGTTGATGGTGTCGTTGCCGTCGCCGCCGGAGACGCTGTCATTGTTGCCGTTGGCGTTGATGCTGTCGTGGCCGAGGCCGCCCACGATCGTGTCGTCGCCGCCGTTCGAGTTGATGGTGTCGTTGCCGTCGGAGCCGACGATGTTGTTGCCCACGCTGCTGCCCTGCACGTTGACCGCGCTGCCGATGCCCGAGGCGTCGAGGTTCTCGAAGCCCGTTTGCGCCAAGGTTTCGGACGAGCCGCCGATCGACGTTACCTGGTCGGTCGTGGAGCCGAGGTTGACGACGACGATGCCGTTGCCCGGCACTGTTCCCAGAAGCTTCAGCGTATCCGAGCCGTTGGTCCCGGCGTTGATCACGTCGCGGTCGCCCGCCGTCACGAGCATGATGATCTGGTCGTTGCCGGCGCCGCCGGTGATGGTGTCCGTGCCGAGGTTGCCGCGGATCGTGTCGTCGCCCGACGAGCCGATGATGACGTTGGGATTGTCGTCGCCGAAGGCAAGCAGGGAGCTGCCGAGCCCCGAGGCGTCGAGGTTCTCGAAGCCTTTCTGAACCAAGGCGTCGGCCACGCCGCCGATGGAGACGACCTGGTCGACGAAGCCCAAGTTGACGTGGACGATCCCGTTGCCGGGGACGACGCCTGTAAGCTTGAGCGTGTCGGTGTCGGCACCGCCGTCGATTTGGTCGGGGTCCGTGACCAGCATGGTGATGGTGTCGTTGCCGCCGCCGCCTAGGACGGTGTCTTGGCCGGTCCCGCCGGCGAGCGAATCGTGGCCGGCCGCGCCGTCGATAAAGTCAGCGCCGCCGCCGCCGTCGATCGTGTCGTTGCCGGCCGAGCCGATGAGCGTATTGTCGCCGCCGTCGCCGGTGATGCTGGCGCGGCCCGTGAGGCCCGTGGCGTCGACGTGCTCGAAGCCGGTCTGCTCCAGGCCCTCGGCCGAGCCGCCGATGGAGGCGATCTGGTCGACGGCGCTCAAGTCGACGACGACCACTCCGGTGCCCGGCGCCGTGCCCGCAAGCACGAGCGTGTCGTTCTCGCTGCCGCCGTGCAGCTCGTCCACGTTGCCGGTCGACACCAGCATGGTGATGTTGTCGTCGTCCTCGCCGCCCACGACGGTGTCCTGGCCGAGGCCGCCGGCCAGCGTGTCATCGCCCGCGTCGCCGAAGATCACGTCGTTGCCGTTCGAGCCAGTGATCACGTTGCCGAAGGGGTCGCCGAGCACGATCATCGAGCTGCCGAGGCCCGAGCCGTCGACGTTTTCGAACCCGTTCTGCACGACGGGTTCGAACGCCCCGCCCACCGACAGCACCTGGTCGTACGGATCCGACAGGTCCACGATCACGACCCCGTCGCCGGCCACCGCGCCTTCGAGCTTCAAGGTGTCGATGTCGGGGCCGGCAAGGATTTTATCGATCCCGCCGGTGGCGAGGTTCCAGGTGATGGTGTCGTCACCCACGTAACCATAGATGGAGTCGTTGCCGGCGCCGCCGGTTAGGATATCGTTGCCAAAACCTCCATCTACGAGGTCGTCACCGGTCCCGCCATCGATGCTGTCATCTTCGTCGCCGCCGTTGATATAGTCGTTGCCGCCGCCGCCGAGGATGGTATCGTCGCTGCCGTAGGCTCGTATGAAGTCGTCTCCCGATGAGCCGATGATGTGGTTCTGGGTACCGTTGCCGAAGGCGCGGAGAAAGCCGCCGAGGCCCGAGGCGTCGACGTTCTCGAAGCCGGTTTGCGAATTGACCTCCGTGGGGCCACCGATGAAGACGATTTGGTCGCCAGCGGACAAATCGACAAACGCGTACCCCGTGCCGCCGACCGTGCCGATGAGGACAAGCGTGTCGGTGTCTTCGTCGCCGTGGGCCTCATCGACCGCTACGTCGGCGCCTCCGTCATGGTCCTCCGACACGTCGATGGTGATCGTGTCGTTGCCCGTGCCGCCGTCGAGGGTGTCGTTGCCGAGGCCGCCGAACAGCCGGTCGTCGTTCGCACCGCCGTAGAGCTCGTCGTTGCCCGATCCGCCGTCGAGGAAGTCGTTGCCGTTGCCGCCGACGAGGGTGTCTTCCCCGGCGCCGCCCAGCAGAGTGTCGTTGCCTTTGTAGCCGTCGAGGCTGTCGTTGCCGGTGCCGCCGAAGAGCTGGTCGTCGCCGCTGTCGCCGAAGAGGGTGTCGTGGCCGCCAGAGCCGAAGATCAAGTCGTTGCCGACGCCGCCAGCCAGAAGAGTGTCGTCCCCGCTCGTGCCCGTGATGGTGGCCATGTTGTCCTCCCCGAAGGCCGGCCTGCGCCGGCGGTTACGTTGACGCGGCGCCCCGTTCGGTGCCGAGTTGTGGCGTAAGGATCAAGATTCGTTCGCGCCTACCGTCGTCCCGGCGCCCCTGGCGAAAGCCGGGGCAGGGCGGGCCCCATGGCGCCGCCGGCGCGGACGATCGAAATGGATACCGGCTTTCGCCGGCATGACGATCGGAGAAAGGCAAGAACCGTCCCCCCTGCGCCCCCGTTGAAAGCCGGGGGAATCATTGCAGTCAACGCAAATCTACCCACAAGTATACGCGACATCGTGCAATAAAGCCATGCAAAGAAATCGTTAACCATACTTCTTCAGATCGAATAGGCGCCGCCGGCGAGCGGCACGATTTCGACTGTCGTGCCCTTGTCGGCGGCGGGCGCGTGCGGCGGCCGCACCACGAGACAATCGGCCCAGGCGAGGCGGGACAGCACCGAGCTGTCCTGTTGCGGGAACGGGGTGGCGACAAGGCGGCCTTTTCGGTCGTGCGAGAGCGTTGCCCGCAGATAATCCTGCCGGCTGTCGTTCTCCGCCAGGTCGCGGCCGAGGATGGCGGTGGGATTCGGGCGGGCCGGCTCGTCCACGCCCAGCATGGCGTCGATGGCGGGTTTGAGGAACAGGGTGGCGCAGACGAGGCTCGACACCGGATTGCCGGGCACCCCCAGCACCGGGGTGGCGCCGATGCGGCCGAACAGCAGCGGTTTGCCGGGGCGCATGGCGACGCGCCAGAAATCGAGTTCGAGCCCGCGCTCGCCCAGGGCCGAACGCACCAGGTCGTGATCGCCGACCGAGGCGCCGCCCGAAATGACCAGGAGGTCGACAGCGGTCGCACCCGTCGCCATGGCCTGCAAGGCGGCGCGGTCGTCGGGGGCGATACCGAGATGGATCGCCTCGCCGCCGCAAGCCGCCACGAAGGCTACTAGCGACGGGCCGTTCGAACTCACGATCTGGGAGGCGCCGATGGGTTCGCCCGGCAGCACCAGCTCGTCGCCGGTGGCCAGGACCGCCACGCGCGGGCGCCGGCGCACCGCGAGCCAGGGGTGGTTCATGGCCGCCGCCAGCCCGATGTCGCGCGCCGTCATCCGCCGCCCGGCCTTGAGACCGACCTCGCCGGCCCGGAAATCGAGGCCGGCCGGGCGGATGTATGATCCGGCCGCGACGGTCTCGTTGATCGTCACATGATCGCCCTCGGCGGTGGCGTTCTCCTGGATCGCCACCGCATCGGCGCCGGCCGGCAGCGGTCCGCCGGTGAAGATGCGAACCGCCTCGCCCGCCCGCACGGCTCCCTTAAAGGCGCCGCCCGCGGGCGCCATGCCCACCACGGCGAGGCGCACGGGCACTCTCGCCACGTCGGCGGCGCGGACGGCGTAGCCGTCCATGGCGGAAACGGCGACCGGCGGCTGGGTGACGCGCGCGGCCACGTCCGCCGCCAGCACGCGGCCGAGCGCCTCGCTCAACGCCACCCGCTCCTGCCCTAGCGGCCGAAAGGCGCCGACGATCCGCTCCCTGGCCGCCTCGACCGAAAGCATCAAGTCGCCTCGTAAGTCCCGGATTTTCCGCCGCTCTTATGCACGAGGCGAATATCGGTCAGGCGCATGGCGCGATCCACCGCCTTGCACATGTCGTAGACCGTCAACGCCGCCACCGCGACGGCGGTCATCGCCTCCATCTCGACCCCGGTGCGGCCCTTGAGCTTGCAGGTCGCGGTGATGTCCACCGCGCCGCGTTTGCGGTCGAGCGCCAAGTCCACCGTGACGGCGGAGAGCGGCAATGGGTGGCAAAGCGGAATGAGATCGGGCGTGCGCTTCGCCGCCATGATACCGGCAAGGCGCGCCACCGCGAGCACGTCGCCCTTCTTCATCCTGCCCTCGGCGATGCGGGCCAGCGTTTGCGGGCGCATGACGACCGAGCCCTTCGCGGTCGCCGTGCGCAGGCTCTCCCGCTTGCGCGAGACGTCGACCATGACGGCGCGGCCCTTGGCGTCGAAATGGGTGAGCCGGGGCATCAGGAGACCGCCAGGCCGAGCGGCGCTTCGCCGAGCAGCCGGCGCGTCGCCGCGGCCACGTCGGGTTCGCGCATCAGCGACTCGCCGACGAGAAATGCGCTCGCCCCGGCGCGGCGCATGCGCGCGAGGTCGGCGGGCGTGCCGAGACCACTTTCCGCCACGACGACGCGGTCGCCCGGCACCAGCGGCGCGAGCCGCTCAGTCGTCGCAAGATCGACTCGCAAGGTCTTGAGATCGCGATTGTTTATGCCGATCAGCTTGGCGCCGAGCTTGAGCGCCCGCCCAAGCTCGCCTTCGTCGTGCACCTCGACCAGCACGTCCATGCCGTGCTCCCGCGCCACCCCTTCCAGCTCCGCCGCGGCCTCGTCCGTCAGCGCCGCCATGATGAGCAGCACGCAGTCGGCCCCGATCGCCCGCGCCTCGACGATCTGGTAGGGGTCGAGCAGGAAGTCCTTGCGCAGCACCGGCAACTCGACAGCCGCGCGGGCGCGCGCCAGGTCCGCGTCGCTGCCGTGGAAAAATGCTTCGTCCGTCAGCACCGACAAACAGGCGGCCCCGCCGGTCGCATAGGCACGGGCCAGCGCCGCCGGGTCGAAGTCGGCGCGGATGAGGCCGCGGCTCGGACTGCTGCGTTTGATCTCGGCGATGAGGCCGTAATGGCCGGCGGCGAGCCTGGCGGCGAGGCGGTCGGCGAAGCCGCGCGGCGGCTCGGCCGCCAGCGCCTGCCGCAGAAGCACCGCCGGCGGCAGCGCCGCCTTGCGCCGCGCCACGTGCCGGCGCTTCTCGGCGCAGATCGCGGCCAGCGTGTCGCTCATGGCGTCGGCTCGTTGGTGATGGCGACCAGCTTGGCCAGCACCGCCTTGGCCTTGCCGCCGTCGATGGCCTGGGCGGCGAGCGCCGCGCCCGACTTGAGGTCCGGGGCCTTGCCGGCGACCACCAGCGCGGCGGCGCTGTTGAGCAGCACGATGTCGCGGTAGGGGCCCTTCTCGCCGTCGAGCAGCGCGGCAAGCGCGCGTGCGTTGGCGGCGGCGTCGCCGCCCTTGAGGTCGGCGGCGTTGGCGCGCGGCAGGCCGGCGTCCTCGGGAACGACCTCGAAGCTGCGCACCCGGCCGCCCGTCATTTCCGCCACGTAGGTGGCGCCGGTGGTGGTCAGCTCGTCGATGCCGTCGGAGCCATGCACCACCCAGGCGCGCTCCGCCCCTAGCCGGCCCAGCACCGTGGCCAGCGGCTCGAGCCACTGGCGGGCGAACACGCCGACCAGTTGGCGGCGCGCCCCAGCCGGGTTGGATAGCGGCCCCATGAGGTTGAAGATGGTGCGGGTGCCGAGCTCGACTCGCACCGGCCCGACGTGGCGCATGGCGCTGTGGTGGCGCGGCGCCAGCATGAAGCACATGCCGGCCTCCTTGAGGGCCTTCTCCAGCAATCTCATGTCGGCTTCGAGATTGACGCCGAGCGCCGCCAGCACGTCCGCCGCCCCGGTCTTGGACGACATGGCGCGGTTGCCGTGCTTGGCGACCGGCACGCCGCAGCCTGCCACCACCAGCGAAGCGCCGGTCGAGATGTTGAGCGTGCCGGCGCCGTCGCCCCCGGTGCCGCAGGTGTCGATGGCGCCGGCCGGCGCCTCGATGCGGACCATCTTGGCCCGCATGGCGCGCACCGCGCCTGCGATCTCGTCCACGGTTTCGCCGCGCACGCGAAGGCCGATCAGCAACCCGCCGATCTGGGCCGGCGTGGCGTTGCCGGACATCATGATCTCGAAGGCTTCCTCCGCCTCGGCTTCGCCAAGCGACTTGCCGGATGCTACGACCGCCAACAGGCCCTTGATGTCGCCGGCCGTCTTACTCATGCGGAAGCCGCGAGCGGTATCGGGTTGAACCCGGTCAGGCGCAGGAAGTTGGCGAGCAGGTCGTGGCCGTGCTCCGAGGCGATGCTCTCCGGGTGGAACTGCACGCCCCAGATCGGCAATTCGCGGTGCGACAGGCCCATGATCAAGCCGTCTTCGGTCTCGGCCGTCACTTCCAGGCACGCCGGCAGGCTGGCGCGCTCGACGACGAGCGAATGATAGCGCGTCGCCATGATCGGGCTCGGGATGCCCGCGAACACGTCGTGTCCCAGGTGCGAAATGCGGCTGAGCTTGCCGTGCATCGGCGCCGGTGCGCGCACGATCTTGCCGCCGAAGGCCTGTCCGATCGCCTGGTGGCCCAGGCAGACTCCGAGCACCGGGATCTTGCCGGCCGCGGCTTTCACCAGGTCGAGGCAGACGCCGGCGCGGTCGGGGTCGCAAGGGCCGGGCGAGATGACGATGGCGCGCGGCTGCATCGCCATCGCCTCGGCTGCCGAGATCGCGTCGTTGCGGCGCACGACGAACTCGGCGCCCAGTTCGCCAAGATAATGGAACAGGTTGTAGGTGAAGCTGTCGTAGTTGTCGATAAGTAGAAACATTTCAGTTACTTGCGGTTGATCGTTCGCCTTTTTTCGGCGCCGGGTGTCCGGCCGCCGTTATATCAGGTCGGGACGAGCGAAGGAAGACGACGACCGCGGCGAAAGGGCGGCGCGGATCAAGCGCGGTCGATCCGGCACTGAAAGCAATTGTTGAGCGCCGAGCGGGCATGGACGTAGGCCACGTCCGGCCGGGTCAGGATATCCGCCGCTGCGCGGGCCACGTCCGACGAGGCGACGATCCGGCCGGTGCCGTACACGATCCGGTCGTTCGCACTGTAGCCTTTGACCAGGAAGCGGTCCCGCTTGAGAAACATGGGCGGCACCGCATCGGTCGCGGGATAGCGCTCGCAGGGCGCGGCGTGCAGGAAGATCGGGCCGATCTCGGCATAGGGCTGCGGCGCCGGAAACGGCCTGTAGGCGAGGATGAGGTACGGCTCGCCCGCCTCGACGTCCGCCTGACAGTGCCGGCACGGCGCGCCGTCTCCGACGGAAACGTGCCGCTCGGGCGGTTGTCCGTTGGCGTCGAGGGCTCCGGCGAGAAAGGCGCGCGCTTGCGCGGTCGGCATGGAGGCGAAAACGATCGGCGGCATGTCCCCCGTGTCCCTGCTCCTCAGCGACGGACATGCTCCGCGACCCGCGCCGTCCCTGCTACCCGATTCTTGCGTCGTCGATGCGGGCCGTGATCGCAGCGGCACAGTCAGCCGCGGGCGGCGAAACCCAGCGCCTCCTCGGCGGCGCGCAGCAACGCGCGCGCCTTGTTGCAGCTTTCCTGGTACTCGGCCTCGGGCTCGCTGTCGGCGACGATGCCGCCGCCGGCCTGCACGTACATCGTGCCGTCCTTCACCACGGCGGTGCGCAGCGCGATGCAGGTGTCCATCGTGCCGTTGGCGGCGAAGTAGCCGATGGCGCCGGCGTAGACGCCGCGCCGGTCGGGCTCTAGCTCGTCGATGATCTCCATGGCGCGCACCTTGGGCGCGCCGGAGACCGTGCCGGCGGGGAACCCGGCGATGAGCGCGTCCATGGCGTCGTATTTCTGGTCGATCTCGCCGTCGACGTTGGAGACGATGTGCATGACGTGCGAGTAATACTCGATCTGCATCCGCTCGGTGACCTTGACCGTGCCCACCCGGGCGACGCGCCCCACGTCGTTGCGCCCGAGGTCGAGCAGCATCAGGTGCTCGGCCAGCTCCTTCGGGTCGGCCAGCAAGTCGGCCGCGAGCGCGCGGTCCTCCGCCGGCGTGGCGCCGCGGCGCCGCGTGCCGGCGATCGGCCGGATCGTCACCTTGCCGTCGCGCAGGCGCACCAGTATCTCCGGGCTCGACCCGACCACGGAGAAGTCGCCAAAATCGAGGAAGAACAGGAACGGCGATGGATTGAGCCGGCGCAGCGACCGGTATAGCGCGAACGGCGGCAGCTTGAAGGGCAGCGCGAAGCGTTGCGACGGCACGACCTGGAAGATGTCGCCGGCGAGGATGTATTCCTTCGCCCGCCGCACCATGGCGTGAAACGCTTCCGGCGTCATGTTGCAGCGCGGCTCGGGCAGCGCCAACTGCTCGTCCCTGCGCTCGTGGCGCAACGGCGCCGAGCGGTCGAAGTCGGCCACGGTCTCGGCCAGGCGGGCGCAGGCGAGATCGTACGCCAATTCGGCCTCGACGCCGCGTTGGGCGCGCACCGGCGTCACCACCGTGACGCGATCGGCCACGTTGTCGAATATGGCTACCACGGTCGGGCGCAGGAACACGCCGTCCGGCACCTTGAGCACGTCCGGCTTCCGGCTCGGCAATCGCTCCATCAACCGCACCGTCTCGTATCCCAGATAGCCGAACAGCCCCGCCGCCATGGGCGGCAGGTTGGCCGGCGTGTCGATCGCCGACTCCTTGAGAAGCGCGCGCAGCGAGGCGAGCGCGCCGCCGGCGCACGGCTCAAACGCGCCGGCGTCGATCAGCGCCCGGCGGTTCAACTCCGCGCTGTCGCCGCGGCAGCGCCAGATCAGGTCCGGCTTCAATCCGATGCAGGAATAGCGCCCGCGCACGGCGCCGCCCTCGACCGACTCCAGAAGGAAACTGTTGGGCCGCCCGTCGGCCAGCTTCAGCATGGCCGATACGGGCGTCTCCAGGTCGGCCACCAGCGTGGTCCACACCACCGCGGCCCGCCCGGCCGCGTAGCAAGCGGCGAAGCCGGCAAAATCGGGCTCGACTCTCATCCGCCTGTCAGATCAAGCCGTCGAGGACGGAACGATCGATGCTGATCTCGATCTGCTGGCGCAAGGCGGCCGAGAACTGCGCCAGAAGGTCGACGGCGATGCCTTCCTTGATGCCCTTCTCGATGTCCGCCACGCCGCCGGCGTCGCCGGGCGCCGCGGGCCGAATCTCCTTTAGCACCGCCACCACGTGACCGCCCTCGGCCGTGCCGGCGACCGCCTTGCCCGTTGCCGCCTCGAACAATTCGGCCGCCAGCGCGGCGTCGATGCCGGCGCCTGGGTCGCCGGCGCCGCGGGCGAACGGCTCCGAGGTCTTGACGGCGACTCCCAGTCGGGCGGCGACGGCCGCGAGATCGGCGCCGCCATCGACCTCCGCCGCCGCGGCGGCGGCCGCGGCGCCCGCCGCTTTGTCGCGCTCGGCCGCCTGCCAGTCGGCGATCACCCTGTCGCGCAGCTCGGCCAGCGGTCTCGGCGCGGGCGGGCTGATGGCGTCGACGCTGAGCGCGATATAGCCGCCCTCCGGAGTCTCGGTGAGTTGACTCGTTTCCCCGGCGCCGAGCGAAGCCACGAGCCTCAGGACAGTTGGGCTGCCGGCAAGGCCCATCACGTCCATGCCGTCGGGGGTCTTGCCGGCGGCGTCCACGGCCGCCACCTTGTCCACCTTCAGGCTCAGCGCTTGCGCGGCGGTCTCCAGCGCGCTACCGCCCGCCAGCGCGTCATCGAACTGGTTGGCGATGCCGATCATGCTGTCGACCGCCCTCTGCTGCTTGAGGTCGAGCGCGATCTTGTCCCGGATCTCGGCCACGCCGGGCCGAATCGCGGGCTCGATCTTCACGACCTTGAGGATGTGCCAGCCGAGCTTGCTCTCGACCGGCGCCGAGGACTGCCCTTCCGGCGTCGCGAACGCCGGGTCGGCCAGCTCGGGCACGACGCTCGCGATCTCGTTTCGATCGACCGCGCCGAGCGGGACCGGCGCCGCCCCGGTCGCCTCGCGGGCGACGTCTTCGAACGCGGCGCCGGCCGCCAACCTCGAAGCCGCGGCGCGGGCCGAGGCCTCGTCCCCGAGAACGATCTGTTCCAGCTCGCGGCGCTCCGGCGTGTCGAACTCGCCCTGGCGCGAGTCCATCTCGGCCCGGAGCTCGTCCTCGGAGACGGTCATCTCCGCCACGATGTCGTCGGGCGAAAGCCGTGCCACGGTGAGCGAACGGTATTCCGGCGACTGGTAGCGTTCGGCATGCTCCTCGTGAAAGGCGGCCAGCGTCGTCTCGTCGGGGACCGCAGGCAGGGCTGTACTGTCGGTGGATATCAGGATGGTATCGGCGATCCGGCGCTCGCCGCGAAACCGGTGGATCGACTGCACCAGGGTCGTCGGCGCCAGCGAGCCGGCCGCGACCGCGGTCAGCATTTGCTGGCGCGAGATGTCCTGGCGCAGCAGGGCCACATAGCCTTCTTCGCTGAGGTTGCCCTGGTACAGCAGCGCCTGGAACCGGTTGCGGTCGAATTGCCCGAGGTTGTTGAAGAACGTCTTGTCGGTTTCGATGGCGCGGCGCACGACCTCGTCCGACACCGCCATGTCGAGGCGCCCGACGGCGATCTCGAACACCACGCGGGTGATCATCTGGTCGAGCACGCGTTCGGGTATGCCGAGCTGGCGCAGCGCCTCCGGCTCGAGCGCGCTGCCGAACACCGCCTCCATCCGCTTCACTTCGGTACGGTATTCGCGCAGGAAATCTTCGCCGGCGATCTTCACCGGGCCGATGGTCGCGACCACGTTTTGGCCCGTGCCCAGACGGAAGACGTCGCCGATGCCCCATGCTCCGAAGGCGCCGATCAGCACGACGAACAGGAGTCTGATAGTGAGGTACGCAGCCTTGCTGCGAAACTTCATCAGCATGGGAAAGCTCTGAGGGCTAGGGCTCGCAAAGGCCGCCGCGATGGCGGTGCCATCATAGGAGCGCCGGCCTTGGCCGGCAACAGCCGACATGGCGGCGGCGTTGTCTCGCGACCCCGCGCCATGCTACCAGCGGCGACGAGAGCCCATTCATGAACGCCCAGCCCGAACCCGTGCCGCGACCGCTGATCGCCGGCAACTGGAAGATGAACGGCCGTCGCGCCTCGGGCGTGGCACTGGCGGCCGACTTGGCCGCCCGGGCGCGCCGGGCCGGTGGGCTCGCCTGCGACGTAGCGATCTGCCCCCCGGCGACACTGCTGATTCCGGTCGGCCAGGCGATCGCCGGCAGCCCCATCGAACTGGGCGCCCAGGACTGCCACGGCACGCCGGATGGGGCGCACACCGGGGACATTGGGGCCGCCATGCTGGCCGACGCGGGCTGCCGCTACGTCATCCTCGGTCATTCGGAACGCCGAGCCGCCCATGGGGAAACCGACGCCACGGTGCGCGCCAAGGCCGTGGCCGCGCGGGGCGCCGGACTGGTGCCGATCCTTTGCCTCGGCGAAACCGAGCCGGAGCGCCTGCGGGGCGAGACCCTGAGCGTCATCGAACGCCAGCTCGAAGGCTCGCTCCCCGAGGACGCGGGCGGCGACACGGTCATCGCCTACGAGCCGGTGTGGGCGATCGGCAGCGGGCGCACGCCAAGGCTCGAGGAGGTGGCCGCGGCCCATGGCCATCTGCGCCGCCTGCTCGCCCGCCGCATGGCGGGAAGGGCGGTGCGTATCCTCTATGGCGGCTCCGTCAATGCCGGCAACGCCGCGGCCCTGCTCGAAGTCGCGGACGTGGACGGCGCGCTGATCGGCGGGGCGAGCCTCGCGGCGGACGAGTTCTGGGCGATCGTGCAATGTTGCCGCTAGCGCAATCGGTTGAAACGCACTACATAACGCCCGGACCCTCACCCCGGGATAGCATGACATGACACAGGTCGTTCTCGTCATACACCTGATGCTCGCCGTGACCCTGGTGGGGGTGATTCTGATGCAGCGCAGCGAGGGCGGCGGCCTCGGCATCGGCGGGGGTGGCATGTCCGGCCTGATGACCGGGCGCAGCACCGCCAACCTGCTCACCCGCGCCACGGCGATCCTGGCCGCCTGCTTCATGGCGACCAGCATAATCCTCGCCATGATCGCGAACGAGCGGGTCGAGCGGCGCTCCATCCTGGATACGCCTGCAGCCACCTCGGCGCCGGTCGAATCCGAGCCGGCCGCGCCGGCGAGCCCCAGCGTGCCGGCGAGCCAATAGGGCGACGCCTCGCGGCGCGCCTCGTTCGGCCGCCGAGAAAGGCTTGCCGGGCCCGGCCCTTTCGTTCCATAAGTCGAGTCCATGACGCGGTTCATCTTCATCACCGGCGGCGTGGTCTCCTCACTGGGCAAGGGAATTTCGGCGGCGGCGTTGGGCGCGCTCCTGCAGGCGCGCGGCCACAAGGTGCGCCTGCGCAAGCTCGACCCGTATCTCAACGTGGATCCGGGCACCATGAGCCCGATCCAGCATGGCGAGGTCTACGTCACCGACGACGGCGCGGAGACCGACCTCGACCTCGGCCATTACGAGCGCTTCACCGGCGTCGCCTCGCGGCGCAGCGACAATGTCACCAGCGGCCGCATCTATTCGACGGTGATCCAGCGCGAGCGGCGCGGCGACTACCTCGGCGCCACCGTGCAGGTGATTCCGCACGTCACCGACGCGATCAAGGAGTTCATCCGCGCCGACTTGGGCGACGAGGACTTCGTGGTGTGCGAAATCGGCGGCACGGTGGGCGACATCGAGAGCCTGCCGTTCCTGGAAGCGATTCGCCAGCTCGGCAACGAACTGGGCCGCGAGCGCTCGCTGTTCATCCATTTGACGCTGCTGCCGTGGATCGGCACCGCGGGCGAACTCAAGACCAAGCCGACGCAGCACTCGGTCAAGGAGCTGTTGAGCGTCGGCATCCAGCCCGACATCCTGTTGTGCCGCTGCGATCGCGAGATCTCGGCGGAACAGCGCCGCAAGATCGCCCTGTTCTGCAATTTGCGGCCCGAGGCGGTGATCCAGGCGCTCGACGTGGACACGATCTACGCGGTGCCGGTCGCCTACCACGCCGAGGGCTTCGACGTGGCGGTGTGCCGCCATTTCGGCCTGCCGTCCGGCGGCCAGAGCCTCGACGACTGGCGGCGCGTCGTCGAACGCATCCGGGCGCCCGAGAGCGAGGTGGCGATCGCCATCGTCGGCAAATACACCTCGCTGATCGACTCGTACAAGTCGCTGGCCGAAGCGCTGGCCCACGGCGGCATCGCCAACAACGCGCGCGTTCACCTCGACTGGATCGACTCGGAGATCTTCGAAACCGAGGCGGCGGTCCGCCGCCTCGAGGACGTGCACGCCATCCTGGTGCCGGGCGGCTTCGGCGAGCGCGGCGCGGAGGGCAAGGTTCAGGCGGCGCGCTTCGCGCGCGAGCGCGGCGTGCCCTATTTCGGCATCTGCTTCGGCATGCAGATGGCGGTGATCGAGGCGGCGCGCAGTCTCGCGGGCATCGCGCTCGCCGGCTCCACCGAATTCGGCCCCTGCGCCGAGCCGGTGGTCGGCCTGATGACCGAATGGACGCGCGGCAACGTGGTGGAACGACGCAACATCGAGAGCGACCTCGGCGGCACCATGCGGCTCGGCGGTTATGACTGCGAGCTGATGCCGGGCAGCCAGGTGCGCGGCATTTACGACGCCGACCGCATCCGCGAGCGCCATCGCCACCGCTACGAGGTCAACGTCGCCTACAAGGAGCGCCTGGAACAGGCGGGCCTGCGCTTCTCGGGCATGTCGCCGGACGGCATCCTGCCGGAGATCGTCGAGCTGCCGGGCCATCCGTGGTACATCGGGGTGCAGTTTCACCCGGAGTTGAGGTCGCGCCCGTTCGAGCCGCACCCGCTGTTCACCGACTTCATACGGGCGGCCCTCGAGCAGTCGCGGCTGGTGTGATGCCCTCCTGCCGCCACGTCAGTATCGGGACGCTCACCGTCGGCAACGACCGGCCGTTGACGCTGATAGCCGGACCTTGCGCGCTCGAATCGCGCGCCCATGCGCACGAGATGGCGCACGCGCTGGTGGAGCTTACGGGCAGACTCGGCATCGGGCTCATTTACAAGACCTCGTTCGACAAGGCGAACCGCACCAGCCTCGAGAGCGCGCGCGGCATCGGGATGAAAGAGGGGCTGCCCATCCTGGCCGAGTTGCGCGAGAAATACGGCTGCGCGGTCCTCACCGACGTGCATGCGCCGGAGCAATGCGCGCCGACGGCGGAGGCGGTCGACGTGCTCCAGATCCCCGCCTTCCTGTGCCGGCAGACCGATCTGCTGCTCGCCGCCGCCGCCACCGGCCGGGCCATGAACATCAAGAAGGGCCAGTTCCTCGCCCCTTGGGACATGAAGCATGTGGTGGCCAAGGTTGAAGCGGCCGGCAACCGCAACGTCATGCTGTGCGAGCGCGGCGCCAGCTTCGGCTACAACACGCTGGTTTCCGACATGCGCAGCTTGCCGATCCTGGCCGAGACCGGCTGCCCGGTGGTGTTCGACGCCACCCACTCGGTGCAGCAGCCGGGCGGGCAGGGGACGTCCTCCGGCGGCGAGCGCGAATTCGTCGCCGTCCTGGCGCGCGCCGCGGTCGCGGTGGGAGTGGCCGCCGTCTTCATGGAGACGCACCAGGACCCCGACAACGCGCCCTCCGACGGCCCCAACATGGTGCCGCTCAAGGACATGCCCGGGCTGTTGCGGACGCTGATGGACTTCGACCGCCTGGCGAAGGCGGGAGCGGCGGGCACCGACGCGTAGCGTCGCGCAACGACCTCCTCCTGAGCCTCCTCATCCCGAGCCTGTCGAGGGACGAAGGACGAGGTCCGACAGCCAAAGAGTGGCGGTCGACCTGTCACTCCGAGCGGAGCGAGGAGTCTCGTCGCCGAACCTCGACCGAGTCGAGATGCCTCGCAGCCCCTTCGCTGCTCCCTCGCTGCGCTCGGGACATGGCTCAGGGCATGGCTCGGCATGACATCCAACCCGGCAACGAGTCTAGGTCCCTCGCTGTTCCCTCGCTGCGCTCGGGACAAGGCTCGGGACGACAATATCGCTGTCACTCCGAGCGCAGCGAGGAGTCTCGTCGCCGAACTTCGACCGAGTCGAGATGCCTCGCAGCCCCTTCGCTGCTCCCTCGCTGCGCTCGGGACATGGCTCAGGGCATGGCTCGGCATGACATCCAGTCAGCGCAATTCCGCTTCAATCCCGCCGGAACCGCCAGCGCAGCGCGAGCAGGAAGAGCGCAATGAGGGCGAGGCTCAGCATACTCTGGACACTCGCCAGGAGCGCCAGGCCGAGCGGTGGATCGTTGAACGCGTGGGTGAGGACATAATCCTCGGTCTTCTGGAACGCCGAGAAGGGATCGATGATCTGCCGCAGCGTGAATCGGAATACTTCGCCGAGCATCGCGGGCTCGAAGTCGAACGTCCTCGACGGCGAAGGCGCGAATCCGAACAGGTAAAGGTGGAAAAAACCGAGTATCACGCCGGCGAGCCACAGGATCGGCCGGCCGGCGTGCTGACCGTAACCCGAAGCCCGATCATAGACATACGACAGCGCCTTCACGAACCCCGACGTGTCTGTGCGCTTTCGCCGGCATTTCTGTTCGCGCGCGGCGAACATCCCTTCCTCGTCGCGGGCACGCATTTCCGCCATCGCGAGCTTAAGCGTCCGGTAAGCCGGCGCAGCGTCGCCGCTGCGGTCATCGAACTGTGCCCCGGTAAAGTCTGTGCCCTGGTGCAGTCTGCTGCCGTGAAACAGCGGCGCCCTTGCGAATACCACTTGGCGGAAATTCGCGGCGTCTTGGAAATGTCTATTGCTGAAATCCGCAACTTCCTTGAAGCGGCATGGCCGCTTGTCGCTGGGTCCGAAGGAAATGCGGTTGAATTCCGAAGGGCTGCCGGTGCCGTCTCCATTGAACCACGTCAAAGACCCGAAGAATGCACCATCGAAAGTCGCATGGCCGGAAAAGACGGCCCCGGCGAAATACGTGAAGCCGGAGAAGGTGGCATTGGCGAACCCCGCATTGCCGGAGAAGGTGGCACCGTTGAACGCCGCGCCTCTGGAGAAAGTGACCCCGTCAAACGACGAATAGCTGGAGTAAGTGGCCGCGCTGAATGACGCATCGTCGGAGAAGGTGGCGCCATTGAATGCTGCAGCTCCGGAGAAAATGACCCCATTGAACGACGCGCCGCTGGCGAAGGTGGCCCTGCGGAAAGACGCATGGCCGGAGAAGATGGCTCCGTCGAACGACGCAACACTGGAGAATGTGGCCGCGTCAAAGGAAATGTACGGGAGTGGGCGTCTCATTGCTTCTTCTGTGCCCGAAAACGCAATGGCCGCCGGAAACACGACGCCGGTGAAATCGGTCAACTTGCCGGCCTCGGTCCTGCGTAGCAGATTGAAGATTTCTTCGTTGAAAGCCTCGATACGCTTCCGGTCCCAAGCCCTCTTGGCAACCCCGTTTCCGTCGAGTGCTTCCATCGGGGCGTGAAACAAACAGTATCGGCGCCCCTCATGGTCAAGGAGTCGGTCTTCGGCCAAGCTCCCGAACTGGCAAGCGCTGCCTTCGAACGAGATGAAGCTGCAAGGCATGTCGGTCCGCTCGCGTGTTCGCTTCTACCACCGCCATCATGCCACGGGCGGGGGATGGGCGATAGGCTGCGCCGGTCCCGCGCCTATGGCGACGCAAGAGAAAGCCGCGAAGCGCCCTTGACGCCATAGGCGTACGATCCTATAAGAGGCGGGTGGCTTCGGCCGCCGGCTGTTTGACATCGTGAATGATTCCCAGCCAGGGGCGGGTCAACCCCCTGTTGATGCCCCGCTTGGCGAATACTGTCCTAAAAGCGACATTACGCATGTCGCTCGCCCGCTTGGCATGGGGTGCCTCGCTGGAATTTCACTTCGCTCGCTGGGTGGACGCTCGCTGGGCGCCTGCCCCCTACCGCCGCCGCGGGATCTGGCCCGAGCGCGCCATGCCGCCGATGACGTTGATGATGAGGCGGGCCGCCGCGTAGGCCGAGATTCCGTTCACGTCCTTGACGGGCGCGAGTTCCACGATATCGAAACCGGCGACGCGGCCCTTGGCGGCGATGCCTTGCATGAGGGCCGTCGCGTGGTGATGGAACAGGCCGCCGGGCGAGGGCGCGTTCACCCCCGGCATGGCGGAGGGGTCGATGCCGTCGCAGTCGACCGTGATGAGGTATTGGCGGCCGTCGGGAATCGCGCCGAGGGCGGCCGCGACGCCCTCATCGTGCACCCGGCGGGCCGGGACGAACGTCACGCCATGGGCGGTGGCGTCGCGGAACTCGGTCGCCCGCGCGCTGCCCGTGCCGCGCTGGCCGATCTGGACGATGCGCTCGAACCACGGCATTTCCGAGGCGCGGCGCATGGTGCTGCTGTAGCCCTCGGTCACGCCATTTACCTCGTGGCGCCAGTCCATATGGGCGTCGATTTGCACCAACGTGATCGGCCCGCGCCCCTCGAAGGCGCGAAAGAACGGGATCGGCGCCGAATCGTCGCCGCCGATCATGAACGGCACGGCGCCGGCTTCGAGAATGCGGCGCGTCACCGCCGTCGCGCGGGCGTGCGCGGCCGGCAAGTCGGTGGCATCCACCCGCACGTCGCCGCAGTCCGCCACCCGCACGTTCTTGCCGTCGTACACCGTGCCGCCCAAATCGAAGTCGTGCCGGTCCACCGGATCGCCCAGCCATACCGATTGGCCGCGCACGGCGCTCGGCGCATGGGCGGAATCGAGCGAGGCGCCGCGAATGTCGTAGGGCGTCACCAGGGGAAAGCCGAACACCGCCACGTCGGCGTCGAGGCGCGCCAGGTCCGGCTCGGTCGGCGCGGCGATGAAACTGGCGAAGGGTTCGAGAAAAACCGTGTCGCGCATAGGGCGCCCCTTGCCCGAAAGTTAGCGTGCGCACCCTAACGGAATCCGGCAATGAGTACTATGCGCCGGTCATGTTAGCCGGTATGTCAGGCTCCATGACCGCCATCGCTGAATTCCTCAGGGCGCGCGACTTCCTGATCGCCCACCGCGCCGACTACGAGACCGCCTATCGGGGCTTCCGGTGGCCGCGGCTCGAAGCCTTCAACTGGGCGCTCGACTATTTCGACGCCATGGCTGCGGGCAACGACCGCCCGGCCCTGTGGATCGTCACCGACCAGGGCAACGAGACCAAGATAACCTTCGCCGAGATGGGGGAGCGCTCGAACCGGGTCGCCAACTGGCTGAGCGCCCAGGGCGTCGGGCGCGGCGAGCGCATCCTCCTGATGCTCGGCAACGTGGCGCCGCTGTGGGAGATCATTCTCGCCGCCATCAAGCTGGGCGCCATCGTGATCCCGTCCACGACGCTGCTGACCGCCGCCGATATCCGCGACCGGCTGTCGCGCGCCAAGGCGCGCTTTGTCGTCGCCGGCGCCGGCGACGCCCCGAAGTTCGCGGATCTGCCCGCCGATACCCTGCGCATCGCGGTGGGCGGCCCCGCGCCGGGCTGGCGTTCGTTCGAGGATGCCCATGGGGCCTCGGCGACGTTCGTCCCCGACGGCGCGTCGCGCGCCGGCGAGCCGATCCTGTTCTACTTCACCTCTGGCACCACCGCGAAGGCGAAGCTCGTCGTCCACAGCCATGCGAGCTACCCGGTCGGGCATCTCTCGACCATGTATTGGCTGGGGCTGGTGCCCGGCGACGTCCATCTCAACATCAGCTCGCCGGGCTGGGCCAAACATGCCTGGAGCTGCTTCTTCGCGCCGTGGAACGCGGGCGCCACCGTGTTCATCTACGCCGCGCCGAAATTCGTGCCTCAGGACACGCTGGCGGCGATCGTGCGCCACGGCGTCACCACGCTGTGCGCCCCGCCCACCGTCTGGCGCATGTTCGTGCAGCAGAATCTCGGCGCCTACAAGACCAAGCTACGCGACCTGATCGGGGCCGGCGAGCCGCTCAACCCCGAGGTCATCGACACCGTGCGCAAGGCCTGGGGCATCGCCATCCGCGACGGCTACGGCCAGACCGAAACGACGGCGCTCGTCGGCAACTCGCCGGGCCAGCCGGTGAAGCCGGGCTCGATGGGCCGCCCCCTGCCGGGCTACGACGTGCGGCTACTCGACCCCGAGGGCCGCGAGGCGAGCGAAGGCGAGGTCTGCCTCGCGCTCGACCCCCGCCCGCTCGGCCTCATGCCGGGATATGGCGACGACCCCGATGCCGGCGCCCGCGCCATGGCCGGCGGCTATTATCGGACCGGCGACGTGGCGCTGCGCGGCGCCGACGGCTACCTCACCTTCGTCGGGCGCGCCGACGACGTCTTCAAGGCCGCGGACTACCGCATCAGCCCGTTCGAAATCGAGAGCGCGTTGATCGAGCACGCGGCGGTGGCCGAGGCGGCGGTGGTGCCGAGCCCCGACGCCATCCGCCTCGCCGTTCCCAAGGCCTTCGTCTCGCTGGCCGAGGGTTGGGCGCCGGACGGCGCGACGGCCAAGGCGATCTTCCAGCACTCCCGCGCCGGGCTGGCGCCCTACAAGCGCGTTCGCCGGCTGGAGTTCGGCGAGCTGCCGAAGACAATCTCGGGCAAGATCCGGCGCGTCGAGCTGCGCCAGGCGGAGATGGCGAGGGCGCCCGGTGCCCCGCGCCGCGCCGCTGAGTTCTGGGAGGAAGACTTCCCCGAGCTCAAGGGACGGTGAGGGCGGATCGAAAGCCGGCTTGCCATGGCGCGCTGCGTGCCTGTATGCCTGGGCGGCTTTCCGAACCGATTGAATTAGCCCCATGACCGCCATCGTCGACATCCACGGCCGCGAGATCCTGGACAGCCGGGGCAACCCGACGGTCGAAGTGGACGTGCGGCTCGAGGACGGCAGCATCGGCCGCGCCGCCGTTCCCTCCGGCGCCTCGACGGGGGCGCACGAGGCGCACGAGCTGCGCGACGGCGGGGCGCGCTACGCCGGCAAGGGGGTCCTGAAGGCGCTCACAGCGGTGAACGGGGAGATTTTCGACGTGCTGTCGGGCCTCGACGCCGAAGACCAGGCGAAGGTCGACCTCATGATGACCGAGCTCGACGGCACGCCCGACAAGTCGCGCCTCGGCGCCAACGCGATCCTGGGCGTGAGCCTCGCGGTCGCCAAGGCGGCGGCCGGCGCCGCCGGCCTACCGCTTTACCGCTACATCGGCGGCGTGCAGGCCACGTTGCTGCCGGTGCCGATGATGAACGTCATCAACGGCGGCGCCCATGCCGACAACGCCATCGAGCTGCAGGAGTTCATGATCCTGCCGTTGGCGGCCGGCAGTTTCGCCGAGGCGGCGCGCGTCGGCGCCGAGGTGTTCCACGCCTTGCGGCAACAGCTCAAGGACGCGGGCCACAATACCGGCGTGGGCGACGAGGGCGGGTTCGCGCCCGATCTCGCCGACGCCGACGCGGCGCTTGCGTTCATCGTCCAGGCGATCGAGCGGGCGGGCTACGAGCCGGGCAAGCAGGTGGCGCTCGGCCTCGACGCCGCGGCCACCGAGTTTTTCAAGGACGGCAAGTACCAGATCGAGGGCAAGACGCTCGATGCCGCCGGAATGATCCGGTACTACGAGGACTTGGTCGCCCGCTATCCCATCGTCTCCATCGAGGACGGGCTGGCGGAGGACGACTGGGAGGGCTGGGCGGCGCTGTCGGCGGCGCTTGGCGGCAAGCTGCAGCTCGTCGGCGACGACCTGTTCGTCACCAATGTCGCGCGGCTGCGGCAAGGCATCTCGCGCGGCATCGCCAACGCGATCCTGATCAAGGCGAACCAGATCGGCACCTTGAGCGAGACGCTGGCGGCGGTCGAGACGGCGCACAAGGCGGGTTATCGCGCCGTCCTTTCGCACCGCTCCGGCGAGACCGAGGACGCCACCATCGCCGACCTGGCGGTGGCGACGTGCTGCGGGCAGATCAAGACCGGCTCGATGTCCCGCTCGGACCGCCTGGCGAAATACAACCAGCTGCTGCGCATCGAGGAGGAACTTGGCGTCGCCGCCCGCTATGCCGGAGCGGCGGAGTTGCGCCGTTGATCCGGGGCCTCGCGGCTGCCCCCCGATTCGAATAGTTGTTGACGCCGGGGAAGAGGCTGTGATTCGCTGGCCGCATGGCCATCCTTCGCGAGTTGCGCAGGCGCGCCAGGCACATCGTTCCGCCGGTGGCGGGGGCCTGCATCGCCGGTTACTTCCTCTACCACATGGTGCAGGGAGAGCGCGGCGTGGTGGCCTGGCTGGTGCTACGCCAGCAGGTTCAGAACGCCGAGACGCTGGTCGCCTCGACCGGCGCCGAACGCGCGATCCTCGAGCGCAAGGTTAGGCTGCTGCGGCCCACCAGTCTCGATGGCGACCTCTTGGACGAGCGCGCCCGCGCGATGCTGAATCTCGCGCATTCGGACGAACTGGTGATCATGCGGGCGCCGCGTCCGGCCGATAGCAGGGTGCGGGAAATCGGCATCGCGGCCGATTAACCGGACCTCGGTAAAGCGCCGAAGTTTCTCGGTAAGTCATTGACTTAACTCGACTTGCTTTCACCGCCCGCCGGCCGCATTATGGCTGCCGCGGCGTGCCTCCCGAGGCAGCCGCGAGGGAGGCGCCATGGCGACCGCCGCCAAACGCAAGGCCGGGCCCATAACCGCGGGCGCCACCGAATTGCTCCAGCACTACCGCGCCATGTTGTTGATCCGCCGGTTCGAGGAGAAGGCGGGCCAGCTCTACGGCATGGGGCTGATCGGCGGCTTCTGCCACCTCTACATCGGCCAGGAGGCGGTCATCGTCGGCATGCAAGGAGCAATGCGCGACGGCGACACGGTGATCACGGGTTACCGCGACCATGGCCACATGCTGGCCAGGGGCATGGACCCCAAGGGCGTGATGGCCGAGCTCACCGGCCGGCGCGGCGGCTACTCGAAGGGCAAGGGCGGCTCGATGCACATGTTCAACCGCGAGCGCAACTTCTTCGGCGGCCATGGCATCGTCGGCGCACAGGTGCCGCTGGGCACGGGCCTCGCCTTCGCCCACCGCTATCTGGAGGACGGCAACATCTGCGCCGCCTACCTGGGCGACGGCGCGGTGAACCAGGGCCAGGTCTACGAGGCCTTCAACATGGCCGCGCTGTGGCGCCTGCCCGTGGTCTACGTCATCGAGAACAACAAGTACGGCATGGGCACCAGCGTCGAGCGCGCCTCGGCCCGCGCCGAGCTTTATTTGCGCGGCCAGTCCTACGGCATCCCGGGCCAGCAGGTGGACGGCATGGACGTGCTCGCGGTCAAGGCGGCGGGCGACAAGGCGGCGCAGCACGCGCGCTCGGGCAAGGGCCCGTTCATCCTGGAGATGATGACCTACCGCTATCGCGGGCATTCCATGTCCGACCCCGGCAAGTACCGCAGCAAGGAGGAGGTGACTCGCATGCGCCAGGAGCACGACCCGATCGACCGGCTGCGGCAAATTCTGCTCGACGAGGGCCACGCCGACGAGGCCGCGCTGAAGAATACCGATCGTGAGATCCGGGACCTGGTCTCCGCCGCCACCGAGTTCGCCCAGAGCAGCCCGGAGCCCGACGCGGCGGAGCTCTACACCGACGTCCTTCTCGAGGCGTGACATGGACGCTCCCGCTCTGGAAGACGCCGGCGGGCCCACGGCGCGCATCACGGTGCGCGAGGCGTTGCGCGACGCCATGGCGGAGGAAATGCGCCGCGATCCGCGAGTGTTCCTCATGGGCGAGGAGGTCGCGGAATACCAGGGCGCCTACAAGGTCAGCCAGGGTTTGCTCGAGGAGTTCGGCCCCAAGCGGGTGGTCGACACGCCGATCACCGAATACGGCTTCGCCGGCCTCGGCGTGGGGGCGGCGTTCTACGGCTTGCGGCCGATCGTCGAGTTCATGACTTTCAACTTCGCCATGCAGGCCATCGACCACCTGATCAATTCGGCGGCAAAGACGCTGTATATGTCGGGTGGGCAGCTCGGCTGCCCCATCGTGTTCCGCGGCCCCAACGGCGCGGCGACGCGGGTGGGAGCCCAGCATTCGCAGTGCTACGCGAGCTGGTATGCGCATTGCCCCGGCCTCAAGGTGGTGTCGCCTTGGTCGGCGGCCGACGCCAAGGGGTTGCTGAAATCGGCGATCCGCGACCCCAACCCGGTCGTGTTCCTGGAGAACGAGATTCTTTACGGGCAGAGCTTCGATGTGCCGACCTCGCCCGATTTCCTGGTGCCGATCGGCCGGGCCAGGGTCGTACGCCCCGGCGCCCATGTCACGGTCGCCGCCTTCTCGCGCCAGGTGGGCCACGCGCTGGCCGCCGCGGAGGCGCTGGCGGGCGAGGGGATCGACGCCGAGGTGGTCGATCTGAGGACGCTGCGCCCCCTCGACACTGAGACCGTCATCGCATCGGTGAAAAAGACGAACCGCCTGGTGTCGGTCGAGGAGGGGTGGCCCTTCGCCGGCATCGGCGCCGAGCTCGCGGCGACGATGATGGAGCAGGCGTTCGACTGGCTGGACGCGCCGGTCATGCGGGTGACAAGCGCCGACGCGCCGCTGCCCTACGCGGCAAACCTGGAGAAGCTGGCGCTGCCGGGTGCCGAGGGCATCGCGGCGGCGGTCCGCGCGGTCTGCTACCGCAAGTAACGGGGCCCGCCATGCCGATCAACATCCTGATGCCGGCGCTTTCCCCCACCATGACGGAAGGCAATCTCGCCAAGTGGCTCAAGGCGGAAGGCGAGGCCGTGAAGCCCGGCGACGCGATCGCCGAGATCGAGACCGACAAGGCGACGATGGAAGTGGAGGCGGTGGACGAAGGCAAGCTCGGCAAGATCCTGGTGCCGGCCGGCAGCCAGGGCGTCAAGGTCAACGAAGTCATCGGCGTGCTGCTTGAGGAGGGCGAGGACGCCTCGGCGCTCGGTCGGATTGCTTCCGCGCCCGTCCCGAAGGCTGCTCCCGCCGCGCCCGCGCCGCCGCCGCCGGCCGCATCATCGCCGGCAGTGGCGCCGGCATCCTCGGCACCCGGCGGCCGCGTCAAGGCGAGCCCCCTCGCGCGGCGCCTGGCCACCCAATCGGGCCTCGATCTTGCGCGCATCGCAGGCAGCGGCCCCAACGGCCGCGTAGTCAAGGCGGACATCGAGGCGGCGCAGAAAGCGCCCGCGGGCGCTCCTCGGCCGAGCGCCCCCGGGCCCGCCGCCGCGCCGGCGTTCGGGCTGCCCCCGTTCGTCGAGCAGCCGCACAGCAATGTGCGCAAGATCACCGCCCGCCGCCTCGCCGAGGCGAAACGCGAACAGCCGCATTTCTACCTGACCGTCGAGTGCCGCATCGACCGGCTGCTAGCCCTACGCAAGGAGATCAACGACAGCGCAGACAAAAAGCTGTCGGTGAACGACTTCGTCATCAGGGCGGCGGCGCTGGCGCTGATCGAGGTGCCGGCGGCGAACGCCTCGTGGACCGAAACCGCGACACGGCTCTACCGGTCCGCCGACATCTCGGTGGCGGTGGCGATACCCGGCGGCCTCATCACGCCCATCATACGCAACGCCGAGGCGAAGAACCTCGCCGCGATCTCGGCGGAGATGAAGGACCTGGCGGCGCGAGCCCGCGAGGGAAAGCTTCGACCCGAGGAGTTCCAGGGAGGCACCTTCAGCGTCTCCAATCTCGGCATGTACGGCATCAGGGAGTTTACCGCCATCATCAACCCGCCGCAGGGCGCGATATTGGCGCTGGGCGCAGGCGAGCAGCGCGCGGTGGTCGAGAAGGGCGCGCTCGCGGTCGCGACGCTGATGACCTGCACGCTCTCGGTCGACCACCGCGTCATCGACGGCGTGATCGCTTCGGAGTTCCTGGCCGCGTTCAAGAGGCTCATCGAAAGCCCGCTGAGATTGCTGCTCTAGGAGAAGCGATGCCCGACGCAACTTTCGACCTCATCGTCATCGGCGGCGGGCCGGGCGGCTACGTCGCGGCAATAAGGGCCGCCCAGCTCGGCCTCAAGACCGCGCTCGTCGAGCGCGAGCACTTGGGCGGCATCTGCCTCAACTGGGGCTGCATCCCCACGAAGGCGCTGCTGCGCGCCTCGGAGATCAATCATCTACTTCACCACCTCGACGCCTACGGCTTCAGCGCCAAGGACGTTTCCTTCGACCTCGCCCGCATCGTCAAGCGCAGCCGCCAGGTGGCGGGGCAGCTTGCCGCCGGGGTCAAGCATCTGCTGAAGAAGAACAAGGTAACCGTGTTCGACGGTCACGCCCGCCTCGACGGTCCCGGCAAGGTCAGCGTCGAGAAGGACGGCAAGCCAGCGGCGGAGCTCGGCGCCAAGAACATCATCCTCGCCACCGGCGCGCGCGCCCGCACGCTGCCTGGGCTCGAGCCGGACGGCAAGCTGGTGTGGACCTACAAGGAGGCGATGGTCCCCGACACCATGCCCAAATCGCTGCTCGTCGTCGGCAGCGGCGCGATCGGTATGGAGTTCGCGTCCTTCTACCGCGATCTCGGAGCGGAGGTGACGGTGGTGGAAATCCTCGACCGCATCCTGCCGGTGGAGGACGCGGAAGTCTCCGCCTTCGCCCGCAGGGCGCTCGAGAAGCAAGGCATGAAGATCCTGACCGGCGGAACGGTCAAGGCGCTCAAGAAGTCGGGCGATGCGGTGATGGCGACCGTCGAAACCGCGGGCAAGACGAGCGAGCTCGCCGTCGAGCGGGTGATTCTCGCCATCGGGATCGTCGGAAACACAGAGAACATCGGGCTCGAAGGCAGGAAAATCAAAGTCGAGAAGACCCATGTCGTCGTGGATCGATGGAGCGCCACCGGCGAACCCGGGGTCCATGCCATCGGCGACCTGGTGGGGCCGCCCTGGCTCGCCCACAAGGCGAGCCACGAAGGGGTGGTGGCGGTGGAGCGCATCGCCGGAATCGAGGGCGTGCATCCGCTCGACGCCGGCAACATTCCCGGCTGCACCTATTGCCGGCCGCAGGTGGCGAGCGTGGGCCTCACCGAGGCCGCCGCCAAGGCGGCGGGACGCCAGGTCAAGATCGGGCGCTTTCCCTTCATCGCCAACGGGAAGGCGATCGCGCTGGGCGAGCCCGAGGGCATGGTGAAGACCGTATTCGACGCCAAGACCGGCGAGCTCTTGGGCGCCCACATGGTGGGCGCCGAGGTGACCGAGTTGATCCAGGGCTTCGCCGTGGCACGCACGCTCGAATCGACCGAGGCCGACCTGATCCGCACCGTCTTCCCGCACCCGACCATCTCGGAGACGATGCACGAGGCGGTGCTTGACGCCTACGGGCGGGCGATCCACTTCTAGCGATGTGGCGAGCATGATCCGGCACCCCGAGAAGGCGCGCCGGCCCGACGCGCCCAGCCCGCCGAAGCCGCCCTGGATACGGGTCAAGGCGCCGGTGTCGCGCGAGTACCACGAGACGCGGGCGCTCATGCGCCGGTTGCGCCTCAACACCGTCTGCGAGGAGGCGGCCTGCCCCAACATCGGCGAGTGCTGGGCGCAGAAGCACGCCACGGTGATGATCCTGGGCGCCGTCTGCACCCGCGCCTGCGCCTTTTGCAACGTCGCCACCGGCAGGCCCGACCGCCTGGATGCGCACGAGCCGGCGCATGTGGCGGAGGCCGTGGCCGAGTTGGGGCTGTCGCACGTGGTCGTCACCTCCGTCGATCGCGACGACCTCGACGACGGCGGGGCAGGACATTTCGCCGATGTGATCCGGCGCGTGCGCGCCGCGGCACCCGCCACCACCATCGAGGTGCTAACGCCCGATTTCCTGCGCAAACGGGGGGCGATCGAGACCGTGGTGGAGGCGCGGCCGGACGTCTACAACCACAATCTCGAGACCGTGCCGCGGCTCTACCCGACGATCCGGCCCGGCGCGCGCTATTTCGCGAGCCTGAGTTTGCTCGCCCGCGTCAAGCAGCTCGACCCCTTGATGTTCACCAAGTCGGGCATGATGGTCGGGCTGGGCGAGCAGACTATCGAAATCCATCAGGCCATGGACGACCTGCGCGAGGCCGAGGTGGACTTCCTCACCATCGGGCAGTACCTGCAACCGACGCCGAAGCACGCGCCGGTCGACCGGTTTGTTCCGCCCGAGGAATTCGAGGCCTACCGGCGGATCGCCCACGGCAAGGGGTTCCTCATGGTGTCGGCGTCGCCCCTGACGCGGTCCTCGTATCACGCCGGGGACGATTTCGCGCGGCTGCGCGCGGCGCGCGGTTCGCTCCCGGATCGGCCGTAGACCGGCTGTCGCCGGCGACCCGATGCCCGTCCACGCCGAACAGCGCGTGCTGCCCTACAGCCCCGACCAGCTCTTCGACCTGGTCGCCGACATCGAACGCTATCCCGAGTTCCTGCCTTGGTGCCGGGCGGCGCGCATCCGCCGGCGCGAGGGCAACACGCTCCACGCCGACCTCGTCATCGGCTTCAAGATGTTCCGCGAGAATTTCACCAGCCGGGTCGAGCTCGACCGGGGGCGCCACCGCATCGACGTCGTCTACGCCGAAGGGCCATTCAAGTACCTTCGCAACCACTGGGTCTTCGAGCCACGGCCAGATGGAAGCTGTCACGTCGACTTCTACGTTGAGTTCGAGTTCCGCTCGCCGCTTTTGGCGCGCCTCATCGGCCTCCTGTTCCACGAGGCCGTGCGCCGCATGGTGCACGCCTTCGAGACGAGGGCGGCGAAGCTGTACGGGTAGTAGGGGCGGGGAGGAACGTTGCCCCGCCGGTGGGCGTCTACCTCATCCGCGGTCACTGTCACGATCGAGACCGGCGAGTTTCATCAAGTGGCGCTGCAGGCCGGCCTTGAGGGGATGATTCCCGTGGACTGGAACTGAAATCCGAACGCGTATGCCTGCCTTGCCGTAAATGTGATGGCTCCCCTGAACACGCAGCAGGGTCCACTCGCGTCTCTGCAGGAGGCGCGCCAGCTCCTTGCCGGAAAGCGGTTTCAAACCGCGATTTCCAAGGTCCGCCCGCCCGCCTCGCCGCCGCGGGGATGTTCGGCGCGGAGCCAGCCTTCGATGGCTTCGCGGATGTTTTGCATCAGTTCGTCCATTGTCTCGCCTTGACTGGCACAGCCCGGAAGGGCCGGGACTTCCGCCCAGAACCCACCTTCTTCGGCCTCGTGGACGACGATCTTGATTTTCATGAACCGTCCTTCCGCATCTCGCGCTTACGACGGTATCTTCTTGCCCCGGAGCCACAGCGTCAATCGCTTCCAGGCACACGCTTCGGTCGCCGTCAAATGTTTGGTGCACGCCTTCAAGACGAGGGCGGCGAAGCTGACGGGTAGGGGGATGCCGGCCGCAGCTTGGAGGAGCCTTCGGCGGCATAGGAAAGAACTCTTGACAACGGCCGCGCCTCGACGGCAATCTCGGCGGCTTATGTCCTGCGCATCAATAGTATACCCGGCCCTCGCGCGCCTCGACCGTGCCGCGCGAACGGGCGAGCGCCCCCGGTTCATGCAGCGCGCGATGCGCCGCCACCGCGGCGATCATGGCATCGAGGGCGTCGCCAGCTTTGTTCTCGATCGCGGCGCGCCGTAGGTTACGCGGCAGTGGAGCCAACAGCCCGCGCGCCGTCAAGCTTCGCAGGATGCGGTTTCGAGCGGCGCGCCGTCCCGGCTCGCCGCCCTTGTACGGGACATAGAGATTCTCGCGCTGGAGCAGCGACGCAGGGCAGGTCTCGATCAGCCAAGGCCGCCGGGCCGATGGGCGTTGCATCGGCAAGACTGCCGCCGCACCATCGCGCACCAGCGGATAAAGCAGCCGTGCAATGCCATAGTAGGTCTGCCGGTAGAGCTTCAGGTTGAACGCCGCCCATGGGGTTTTCGCGACAAGGTCGGTGGCGCGCTTCGGTTCCTTGCCGCCGGTACGCCGGCGGCAGTCGTCGCGGAATGCCTCGGGGCCGTCGTACCGGTGCACGAAGGCCGGCACGAACTCCGACCAACTCGCCTCCGGAAAGAGATCGCCCGGCAGCCCGAAAGGAAAATCGAAGCCGAAGACCGCGTCGTGCCCAGCGGCGACCAACTCAACGAGTGCGGCGAGACAGTGCTCGCGCTCGGCGTAGCCGAATCGGGACGCCGCCGATCGGCAGTCGGCGATCCGAAGGCGGCCGTTCTCGATCCGGCCTTCCGCGATCCAGATCGCCTTGCCCGCTTCTTCGGCGCCGCTGAAGTCGATGCCCAAGACGCGCTGGCGCATGAGTTCACTCGGCCTGCCGGCGCAGCAGCTCGAAGGCGGCGGCGACCGAGGCAAGGCGCACCGCGCGGCGGTTGCCGGCGAAACCGTGCCGCTCGACCGAAATCTCGCGCCCGCGCCGGTGGCAGGCGAGATAGACGAGGCCCACCAGCTTGCCCGGCGTGGCGCCGCCTGGCCCGGCTATGCCGGTGACGGCTATGGCGACGCTCGCCGGACAATGGGCGAGGGCGCCCTCGGCCATGGCGCGGGCCACCTGGGCGCTGACCGCCCCGTGCTTCCTGATCATGTCGGCGCCGACCCCGAGCAACTCAGTCTTGGCCGCGTTGGAGTAGGTCACGAAGCCGCGCTCGAGCACGTCGGAGGAACCCGGAATCTCTGTGAGGCAGGCGGCGATCAGCCCGCCGGTGCAGGATTCGGCGGTGGCAAGCGTGAGGCCGGCCTTGCGATAGAGGGCGAGCAGGGCCGCCGCGGTCTCAGTGAGCGCGGCTTCGAACTCCATGTCACCGGCCCCCGCCGGCAGCCAGCGCCACGGTGGCGACCGCCTGCGCCACGATGCCTTCGCCGCGGCCTGCGAACCCCAGCCCCTCGGTCGTTGTCGCCTTGACGCTCACCCGGTCGCTCGAAAGGCCCAGAATCTGCGCGATGCGCGCCGTCATGGCGGCGCGGTGAGGGGCGATCTTCGGCCGCTCGCAAACGAGCGTCACGTCGACATGAACGATACGCCCGCCGCGCGCCGCCACCAACGACGCCGCATGGGCGAGGAACTGCGCGGAATCGGCGCCGCGCCAGCGCTCGTCGCCGGGCGGGAAGTGGCTGCCGATGTCGCCGGCGCCGATGGCGCCCAGGATCGCGTCGGTGATCGCGTGCAGCCCGGCATCGGCATCGGAGTGGCCGGCGAGCGCCCGGTCGTGGGGCACGCGCACGCCGCACAGCACCACGGCGTCGCCCGCCACGAAGGCATGCACATCGATGCCGCTCCCGGTGCGCCATTCGTCGCCGGCCCGTCCTTGAATGAGACGTTCGGCGCGGGCCAGATCCGGCTCGGTCGTGATCTTGAGATTGTCGTCGCTTCCCATGACCAACACCACCTCGAGGCCGGCGGCCTCCGCCACCGCCGCGTCGTCGGTCAAGTCGCGTCCGGCGGCGGCGCGATGAGCGTCGAGGATGGCGAGGTAACGGAACGCCTGGGGCGTCTGCGCCCGCCACAGGCCGGCACGATCCACGGTGCCGGCGACACGCGGTCCCGGGCCATCGCCGGCGCGTTTGACGGTGTCGGTCAGCGGTAGCGCCGCCACCGCGCCCGGAGCGTCGTCCAGCGCGGCAATGAGCCGATCGATCAGCGGCGCGTCCACCAGCGGCCGCGCCGCGTCGTGGATCAGCACGCGGGAGGGGCCGATCTCGGCCAAGCTTTCCAGGCCATTGAGCGCGGAACGCTGCCGCGTCGCTCCGCCCGCGACTGGCGGCAGAAGGTCGAGGCCCGACGCCGCGCTGTCGTAAAACACGCGGTGATCCGGATGGATCACCGCCCGGACCGCGCCGATGGCCGGGTGGCGCGCAAGGGTGTCGAGGCAATGGCGCAGCACGGGCTTGCCGGACAGTTCGCGATACTGCTTCGGCAGGCCCCCGAGGCGTCCGCCCCGGCCGGCTGCCACGACCAGGGCGATGGTCTCTGGCGTCGTCATGGTACGCGAGGCTAACGGCCGTTGCCGGATTTGCCAAGCCGCGCCGGGCACAGCCGCGCTATAGTCGCCGCCCATGGAGACTGTCTTCGGCCTGGCGGCGGTGCTGGCGGTAGTGCCGCCGGGGCTCGTCGTGCTGCTCCGGCCGCGCGGCGTCGATGGAACGTTCGTCGCGGCGCTGGCGGCGGCGGTCGCAGGGACGCTGGCTTTCGCCGTAGCGCAAGTCGGCTGGGGGCGGCTGGCGGACCTGTCGACGGCGTTGTGGCTGGGCGTGGCCGCGAGCCTGATCCTGTTCGCGTGCCTCGCTTTCACCCTGCGCGAGGCGTGGCGTCTGGCGCCCTTGCTGTCGTCCTATCTGACCCTCGTCGGCATCGCGGCTATGCTCGCGCGATTGGCGCCGCCATCGCCGTCGCCGGATCTGTCGAGCGGCTGGTCGGGCGCCCATGCGGCGATTTCGATCGCGACTTACGGCCTGCTCACTTTGGCCGCCGTGGCCGGGCTGGCTGTATTTCTCCAGGAGAGTGCCTTGAAGACCCGCCGGCCGCCGGGCGCCTTGCTGCGGGCGCTGCCGTCGGCCGCCGACGCCGAGGCGCTCCAGCTACGACTGCTCATCGGCTCGGCGGTGGTTCTCGGCGCCGGCATGTTGACGGGCAGCGCGACGGAGTACCTTGCGAGCGGCCGGCTGCTCCAGTTCGAGCACAAGACCGTCCTATCGCTGGCGGCCTTCGCCACCATCCTTGCGCTGCTGGCGGTCCATTACCGCTTCGGGCTCGGCGGCCGACGCGCGGCCCGGCTGGTGCTGCTGGCTTATCTGCTGCTCACCCTCGCCTATCCAGGGGTCAAATTCGTAAGCCAAGTGTTGCTGGCGTGAAGGGACCTGTTGCATTGCAGCATGAGCAATAGCAGTATGCCGCCTAATCCTTAGGCAGATCCCGGCGCCGCCCAAATTATGAGCATCTCCATCGGCCCGATCACGCTTGGCGCTCCGGTCATCCTCGCCCCGATGTCCGGGGTGACGGACATGCCGTTCCGGCGACTGGTGAAGCGGCTCGGGGCTGGGCTCGTGGTCTCCGAGATGATCGCGAGCGAAGCGATGATCCGCCAGTCGCGTCAATCGCTCCTCATGGCGGCGAATTCGGCCGAGGAACACCCGATGGCCGTGCAGCTCGCCGGGTGCGAGCCGGCGGTCATGGCCGAGGCAGCCAAGCTGAACGAGGACCGCGGGGCGACCCTCATCGACATCAATTTCGGCTGCCCGGTGAAGAAGGTCGTGAACGGCCATGCCGGATCGGCGCTGATGCGCGACGAAGTGCACGCGGCGCGCATCCTCGAAGCCACCGTGAAGGCGGTGCGCCTGCCCGTCACGCTGAAGATGCGTACCGGGTGGGACGCCGCTAGCCGCAACGCGCCGCGCCTCGCCCGCGTCGCCGAGGCGTGCGGCGTCCTCATGATCACCGTGCACGGCCGCACGCGCTGCCAGTTCTACGAGGGCGCCTCCGACTGGGCCTTCGTGCGCGAGGTCAAGGAGAGCGTGCGTTTGCCGGTGGTCGTCAACGGCGACATCGCGAGTCTGGGCGACGCTGCGCGGGCGCTGCGATTGTCGGGCGCCGACGGCGTGATGATCGGGCGCGGCTGCTATGGCCGACCCTGGTTCCCCCGGCAGGTGATGCATTATCTTGGCACCGGCGAGACGCTGCCCGATCCGCCCCTGGGCGAGCAGCTCGCCATCGTGTTGCAGCATTATCGCGACATGCTGAGCCATTACGGCAAGGAGACGGGCGCCCGCATCGCGCGCAAGCACATCGGCTGGTACAGCAAGGGCCTGCCCGGCGCGGCCGAGTTTCGCGCCGCGATCAACCGGGTGACGGAGCCGGAGGCGGCCGAGAACGCCGTGCGCGCCTTTTACGGACCGGTCCTCGATCGGCTGGCGGCATGACGGTGAGCAAACCGCTGACGCTGGTCCGCTCCGAGCCGCGCCTCGCGGCCGAATCGATTCTCGACGCTCTGCCGAGCCCGATCGTCGCCGTCGACGCCGCCGGCCGGATCCGCTTCGTGAACGCCGCCGCCCAGCAGTTCCTCGCCGGCGGCGCGCCAGCACTCGTCGGCCGTGCACTCGTCGATATCTTGCCGGCAGACAGCCCGCTGCACGGGCTCATCGAGCGCGCGCGTGCCACCGGCCGCAGCCTGTCGGAATACGCGGTTTCGATCGAAGCCCCCCGCATCGGCAACCGTCTCGTGGCCATCGAGGTGGCACCGTTGCCGGAAGGGCTCGGAGCGGTGGTTGCCCTGCACGAGCAGCAGGTGACGCGCAAGTTGGACCGGCAATCGAACCAACGCGACGCGACGCGCTCGGTGGCCGCCATGGCGGCCGTGCTGGCGCATGAAGTGAAGAACCCGCTGTCCGGCATCCGCGGCGCCGCTCAACTGCTTGAGCGCGGGGCGACGCAGGCCGACCGCCAGTTGACCGAGCTGATCCGGCAGGAGACGGATCGCATCGTGGGACTGCTCGACAGCATGGAACTGTTTACCGACACGCGCCCGATCGAGCGCCGCCCCGTCAACGTCCACGAAGTGCTGGACCACGTGCGGCGCGTCGCCGCGGCCGGGTTCGCGCACGATCACCGTTTCGTCATCGCCTACGACCCGTCGCTGCCGGCGGTCGATGGCAACCGCGATCGCCTGGTGCAAATCTTCCTCAACCTGGTCAAGAACGCGGCCGAGGCGGCGCCCGGCGGCACGATCCGCCTGGCCACGGCGTATCGTCCCGGCATGCGTCTGGCCGTGCCGGGGGCCGGCGCCGGCACGCAACTGCCGCTCCTCGTCACCGTGGAAGACAACGGTCCCGGCGTACCCGATGCATTGCGCGACCGCCTGTTCGACCCGTTCGTGGCCGGCAAGCCTAACGGCAAGGGGCTGGGGCTGGCAGTGGTGGCGAAATACGTCGGCGACCACGGCGGCATCGTCGAGTTCGAGAGCGAGCCGCGCCGTACCATATTCAGCGTGCTCCTGCCCATGGCTAGGGAGGGCGGCAGTTGAGCGCGTCCGGCAGGATCCTGCTCGCTGATGACGACGGGGCGGTCCGCAAGGTGCTTAGCGAGGCCCTCGCTCGCGCCGGCTACGACGTGCGCGGCACCGGCAACGCGGCCACGCTGTGGCAATGGGTCAACGCCGGAGAGGGGGACCTCGTCATCACCGACGTGGTGATGCCCGACGCCGACGGGCTCGATCTAATTCCCCGCATCCATAAGCTGCGCCCCGAGCTGCGGGTCATCGCCGTGAGCGCGCAAAATACGCTGATGACGGCGCTCAAGGCGACCCAGCGCGGGGCCTTCGAATACCTGCCGAAGCCCTTCGATCTCGACGACCTGCTGGCCGCGGTCGAGCGCGCGCTGCGTCGTCCGCCAGGCGCTCCCTCCGGTGCGGCGGCGCCCGAAGGGCTGCCGATCATCGGTCGCTCGCCGGCCATGCAAGAGGTCTATCGCGTGCTGGCGCGCGCGGCCGCCACCGATCTTACGGTGATGATTGCCGGCGAATCCGGCACCGGCAAGGAGCTGGTCGCGCGGGTCCTGCACGATTTCGGCAGGCGGCGGCAGCGGCCGTTTGTCGCCATCAACATGGCCGCGGTGCCCCGCGAGCTGATCGAGAGCGAGCTGTTCGGCCACGAGAAAGGCGCCTTCACCGGCGCTCACTCTCGCGCGCCCGGCCGTTTCGAACAGGCCGCCGGCGGCACGTTGTTCCTCGACGAAATCGGCGATATGCCGCCGGAGGCGCAGACCCGCCTGCTGCGGGTGTTGCAGGAAGGCGAGTATCACAGCGTTGGCGGGCGTACGGCCTTGCGCGCCGACGTGCGCATCATCGCCGCCACCCACCGCGACCTGCGCCAGTGGGTGCGCCTGGGCCACTTCCGCGAGGACCTCTACTATCGGCTCGACGTGGTGCCGTTGCGCCTGCCGCCGCTGCGCGAACGAGCCGAGGACATCCCGGATCTGGTCCGATTCTTCCTGGCCAAGGCACAAGCCGAGGGGCTGCCGGCCAAGACTTTCGATGCGGCCGCCTTCGAGCGACTCAAGGCCTATCGCTGGCCGGGCAACGTGCGCGAGTTGGAAAACCTGGTGCGGCGGGTCGCGGTCCTGCACAGCGACGATGTCATCGGCCCCGATGTCATCGACGCGGAACTCGCGGAGGCCCCGTCCACGGCAACTACCAGCGAGTCATTGAGCGAGGCGGCCGAGCGCCACCTGCGGCAGTATTTCGCCGCCCACCGGGATGGCCCGCCCGCGCCGGGGCTCCATGACCGCGTCATGCGCCAGATCGAGCGCCCGCTGATCAGCCTCTCGCTGGCCGCCACTCGGGGCAACCAGATCCGTGCGGCCGCTCTACTGGGTCTTAACCGCAACACGCTGCGCAAGAAAATTCGCGAATTGGACATACAAGTTATCCGCGGCCTGAAGTAGACTGTGGCGGATGCGCAACAGATCGATCCACGGGAAACTCGCGTGATAGCCGCCGATCAGGTCCAGCCGCAGCCGGCGCCCGAGGCGGGGGGCGATCGGTTCTCCTTGTACCGGCGCTTCACGAACTGGAGCACGGCGCACGGGCTCGAGGGCAAACTCGCTATCGTCCTGCTTGCGGCCGCGCTGCTGTCCGGGGCCGCGACTTACTCGGCGATGACGGGCGCCTTTTCGATCACGCCGCACCCGCAGACCGTACTCTCGTTGCTGCTGCTCAACCTGATCTTGTTGCTGCTGTTGGTGACAGTTGTCGCGCGGCGGCTAGTGGCACTATGGCTGGAGCGGCGGCGCGGTCTGGCGGGGGCGCGGCTGCATGCCCGCCTGGTCCTGTGGTTCGGATTCGCCGCGATGACGCCTACCATCATCGTCTCCGTGTTCTCAGCGCTGTTTCTCAATCTCGGGATGGACGCCTGGTTCAGCGAACGCGTGCGAACCGCGGTCAAGGATTCGTTGATCGTTGCCCAGTCCTATCTTTTGGAACACCAGGAGCGCCTGGCGACCGAGGTGTTGAGCGTGGCGGATGCGCTACGCCGGGAAGGGCCACTCCTGCTCGCCAATGGCGAGCGCATCGAGGCGATCTTGGCCGATCAACTGACGCTTCGCGCACTGAACGAGGCGGCCCTCGTCAATGGGGCCCGCCAGATCGTGGCGCGGTCCGGCTACAGCCTGCTGCTCGAATTCGACCCCGACGTGCCCGATTGGGCGATGGACCGCGCGCGGGCCGGCGAAGTGGTGGTGCTGCCGAGCGCAACGGAGGACCGGGTGCGCGCCCTCGTGCTCATCGATCGCTACTCCGATGTCTTCCTTCTCGTGGGTCGGTTGGTGGATGCCAGGGTGCTCAATCACGTCGACAAGACGGCGGGCGCGGCGCGCATTTACGAACAATTGGAGGGCCGGCGGTCGGGGCTGCAAATCACTTTCGTGCTGATCTTCTTCGTCGTCGCGCTCCTCATTCTGTTCGCCGCCGTGTGGGGCGCCTTGATCGTCGCCACGCGGCTGGCGCGGCCGATTGCCGGGCTGGTCGCGGCGGCGGAACGGGTCGGCGCCGGCGACCTGGCGGCGCGGGTGCCCGAAGATCGTCACGCCAAGGACGAGATCGGCGTGCTCAGCGCTTCGTTCAATCGCATGACCGCCCAACTGGAGAGTCAACAGAACGAGTTGATCGGCGCCAATCTTCAACTCGAGGAGCGGCGTCGATTCACCGAACTGGTGTTGTCGGGCGTGTCGGCCGGCGTGGTTGGCCTGGACGCCGAGGGGCGTATCAATCTGCCCAATCGTTCCGCTTCGGAGTTGCTGGAGATCGACCTCGGACGCCATGCGGGAGAGCCGCTGGCCGACCTGGTGCCGGCCATGAAGGCGCTCATTGCAGCGGCGCGCCGGCGCGCACCGCGTATCGCGGAGGGGCAGATCACCTTGGAGCAGGGCGATAAGACGCGCATCCTCTTGGTTCGCGTCGCCGCCGGGGCCGGCGCCGCGGCCGAGGTCGGCTACGTGGTGACGTTCGACGACGTGACCGCGCTGTTGTCCGCCCAGCGCAAGGCCGCGTGGGCCGACGTGGCGCGGCGCATCGCGCACGAGATCAAGAACCCGCTGACGCCGATTCAACTGTCGGCCGAGCGCCTGAAGCGCAAGTACCTGAGCGAAATCAAGACCGATCCCGAGACGTTCACGGCCTGCACCGACACCATCGTGCGCCAAGTGGGCGACATCGGCCGCATGGTGGACGAGTTTTCCTCCTTCGCCCGCATGCCCGCGCCGATCATGCGACCCGAAAACCTGGTGGGTATCTGCGAGGAGGCAGTGTTCCTACAACGCAACGCCCACCCGGCCATCGCCTACGCGGTCGAACTTCCGCCGCGCGCCGTGATGCTCTCCTGCGACAACCAGCAAGTGTCGCGGGCGCTCACCAATCTTCTGCAAAACGCCGCCGAGGCGCTGGAAGAGCACGGGCGCTCCGACAAGCAAATCGAGTTGCGGGTGGAGACGATGCCCGACAGCATCGTCATTGCGGTGGAAGACAACGGCCGCGGATTGCCGAAGGGTGGACGCACCAGGCTTACCGAACCTTACGTCACCACGCGGACCAAGGGCACCGGCCTCGGTCTGGCCATTGTCAAGAAGATCATGGAGGACCACGACGGCGATTTGATCTTGGGCGATCGCGCCGGCGGCGGCGCGTCGGTAAAGCTAGTCTTCCCGCTGGCCACCGACGATGCGAGCGAGGGGCCGTCGCCGCGGGCGATGGGCGCCGCGCATGGCGCGTGAACTCCTCATTGTCGACGACGAGGCCGATATCCGGCTGCTGATCGCCGGCATTCTACGCGACGAAGGATACGAAACGCGCGAAGCCGGCAACAGCACCGAGGCGCTGCACGCGATCGAGGCGCGACGCCCAAGCCTGGTGGTACTCGACATCTGGCTGCAAGGAAGCCGGCTCGACGGCATCGAGTTGCTCAAGGTGATCAGGCGCGAGCATCCGACCATTCCGGTGGTGATGATCAGCGGCCACGGCACCATCGAGACCGCGGTCGCGGCCATCAAGCACGGCGCCCACGACTTCATCGAGAAGCCGTTCAAGGCGGACCGCCTGCTGCTGGTCGTGGACCGGGTCATCGAATCGGCGCGGCTGCGCCGCGAAAACGAAGAATTGCGCCTGCGCGCGGGTCCGGAGCTCGAACTTCTCGGCCAATCGGCCGCGATCGGCACGTTGCGCCAGGCGATCGACCGCGCGGCGCCGACCGGCAGCCGAGTGCTAATTTCCGGCCCGGCCGGGGCGGGCAAGGAGGTGGTGGCGCGCCTGCTGCACCGCCAGTCGCGGCGCGCCAGCGGCCCGTTCGTGGCGCTCAACTGCGCCGCCTTGCGGCCCGACCGCTTGGAGGTCGAATTGTTCGGCACCGAAGCCGGAGCCGAAGGGAGCGACACTCCGGCAAAGATCGGCACGCTCGAAGACGCGCATGGCGGCACTCTGCTGCTGGACGAAGTCGCCGACATGCCGCTCGAGACCCAGGGCAAGATTGTCCGCGTGTTGCAAGAGCAGACCTTCGAACGGGTAGGCGGCAGCAGGCTGGTGGAGGTGGACGTGCGCATCATCGCCTCGACCAACCGCGACCTTAACGTCGAGATGGAGGCCGGCCACTTCCGCCAGGACCTCTTCTATCGCTTGAACGTCGTGCCGATGCGCGTGCCGGCCTTGCGGGAGCGGCGCGCGGACGTGCCCATCCTGGCCGAGCACTTCATGCGCCGCTCGGCGGAGGTGGCCGGCATCGCCCCGCGTTCGCTCGCGCCCGACGCCGTGGCGACCCTGCAGGCCTACGACTGGCCGGGTAACGTGCGTCAACTCCGCAACGTCATGGACTGGCTCTTGATCATGGCACCGGGCGAGCCAGGCGACCCGATTCATTCCGAAATGCTGCCCCCCGACATCGGCACCATCGCGGCGCCGGACTTGCACGGCGACGGCGAAGTGATGTTGTTGCCGTTGCGCGAGGCGCGCGAGCTATTCGAACGTCGTTATCTCGATGCCCAGGTCACGCGCTTCGGCGGCAACATCTCGCGCACCGCCGCCTTCGTCGGCATGGAGCGTTCGGCGCTGCATCGCAAGCTGCGCTCGCTCGGCATCGGTACCGCCGAGCGACCGGCGAAGGCCGAAAGCTGAGATGGCTCGATCGCTGGACTAGCAGCCGCCCAAAAACCCCATGGCACGCGTCGCTTACGTGAACGGGCGCTACCTGCGCCATGCCGAGGCCGCGGTCCACATCGAGGATCGCGGCTACCAGTTCGCCGACGGCGTGTACGAAGTGGTGCCGCTGCGCGCCGGCCGGTTCATCGACGAGGAGGCGCATCTCGACCGGCTCGACTACTCGCTCGGCCAGCTTGCCATCGCTTGGCCGATGTCGCGGGCGGCCCTAAAGCTCGCGACGCGCGAGCTGGCGCGGCGCAACGGCATTGCCGACGGCACCCTCTACCTTCAAGTGACCCGCGGCGTGGCGCCGCGGGATCACAGGTTTCCCAAAGCCGCCAGCCCATCGCTGGTGATGGCCGTGAAGCGGCTGGCGCCGCTTCCCGCGGCGCTTCTGGCCGACGGCGTCGCCGTCGTAACCATTCCCGACATCCGCTGGCGGCGCTGCGACATCAAGTCGGTGTCGCTGCTGGCGAACGTGCTCGGCAAGCAGCAGGCGGTCGAGCGCGGCGCCTATGAAGCGTGGCAGCTGGACGGCGACGGCAACGTCACCGAGGGCACCTCGACCAACGCCTGGATCGTGACCGCCGATGGCACGCTGGTGACGCGCAATGCCGGGCCCGCGATCCTCAACGGCATAACGCGGCGCGTTCTGCTGCGGTTGGCACGCCAGGCCGGAGCCGCCTTCGTCGAGCGGCCGTTCACCCTCGCCGAGGCCATGGCGGCGCGCGAGGCATTCCTCACCAGCAGCACCAACTTCGTCATGCCGGTGACGCGCATCGACGGCTTGGCCGTCGGCGACGGCAAGCCGGGGCCGGTGACCCGCCGGCTACGCGAGCATTACGCCGCCCACGCGGCGGCCACGGCCAGCTGATCCCGGCGCCATGCCGAGCATCGTTCGACCGCGTGCGATCCTGTTCGACTGGGACAATACGCTGGTGGACGGTTGGGGGGTGATTCGCGATTCCCTGAATGCCGCGCTGTGCCACATGGGGCAGCCGGCCTGGAGCCTGGAGGAGACCAAGGCCCGGGTGCGCGCCTCGCTGCGCGACAGCTTCCCCAGCATGTTCGGCGCGCGCTGGCGGGAGGCCATGGCTATCTTCTACGACCACTTCGAGGCCAACCATCTGGCGGCGCTGCGGCCGATCGAGGGCGCCGGCGACATGCTGGCCGCCGTCTCCGACCGGCGCATCTATCTCGCCGTGGTCAGCAACAAGACCGGCCGGTACTTGCGGCGCGAGGCCGAGCACTTGGGCTGGAGCGGCCTTTTCGGCCGTCTGGTTGGCGCCGGCGACGCCGCCCGCGACAAGCCCGCGGCGGAGCCGGTGCACCTCGCGCTAGCCGGCAGCGGCATCGCGCCCGGGCCCCAGGTGTGGCTGGTGGGCGACGCCGACGTCGACATCGACTGCGCCGTCAACACCGGCTGCTATCCCGTGCTGCTGCGCGCCGAACCGCCGGCCGAAACCGAGTTCACGATGAACCGGCCCGCGCAACACCGGACGAGCTGCGCCGAGTTTCGCCGCCTCGTCGAGCAACTGTGAGTTTCCCCGCTTCCGAATCTGTGCTAGCGATGGCGACGGAGCGAAGAAACTCCACTCTCCGAGAGATCGGAGTTATGGATCCGGCGGCGGATCCCAACACAGACCGGGCCCCGATAACAGGATGAACAAGGGGGAGCCTATGGCGACCGAGAAGTCCCAGAACGTCCAGGACGTGTTTCTCAATCACATCCGCAAGGGCAAGACCCCGGTAACGATCTTCCTCATCAATGGGGTCAAGCTGCAGGGCATCATCACTTGGTTCGACAATTTTTCGGTGCTGCTGCGCCGCGATGCCCATTCGCAGCTCGTGTACAAGCACGCCATCTCGACGATCATGCCGGCCGGTCCCATCCAACTGTTCGAGCCGGCCAAGGAGACGGAAGAAAAGGAAGAGGCGTAAGGCGCTTGCCCACTCGTGCCGCCGTCATCCGTCCCGCGCGGCGCGGCGAGACCGCCCGAGGCCGCTCTGCCGAGGCGGTGCTCGAGGAGGCGGTCGGCTTGGCGCGCGCGATCGGCCTCGATGTCGCCCACGCCGAGACGCTCAAGATCGAGCGGCCGCGACCCGCCACGCTCATCGGGTCCGGCGCGGTGGCACGGCTGGGCGAAATCGTCGAGGACCGCGCCATATCGGTCGCCATACTCGACGCGCCGGTGACGCCCGTGCAGCAGCGCAATCTGGAGCGCGCCTGGAAATGCAAGGTGATCGACCGCACCGGCCTCATCCTGGAGATCTTCGGCGAGCGCGCCCGCACCAGCGAAGGCCAGCTCCAGGTCGAGCTGGCGGCGCTCACCTATCAGCGCAGCCGCCTGGTGCGATCCTGGACGCATCTGGAGCGCCAACGCGGCGGATTCGGATTCCTCGGCGGTCCCGGCGAATCCCAGCTTGAGATGGACCGGCGGCTGATCGACGACCGCATCGTGAAGATCAAGCGCGATCTCGAGCGGGTGACGCGCACGCGGGCGTTGCACCGCCGCGCCCGCAAACGCGTTCCCTATGCGGTGGTTGCCCTCGTCGGCTACACCAACGCCGGCAAGTCGACCCTGTTCAACCTGCTGACCAAGGCGGAGGTAGCGGCCGAGAACATCCTGTTCGCCACTCTCGATCCGACCATGCGGGCGGTGCGCCTGCCGTCGGGGCGCGCCATCGTTCTGTCCGATACCGTGGGGTTCATTTCCGAGTTGCCGACGGGCCTGGTCGCCGCGTTTCGCGCCACGCTGGAGGAGGTGCGGGCGGCCGATATCGTCCTGCACGTGCGCGACATCGCTCACCCGGACAGCGCAGCGCAGCGCGATGACGTTCATCGCGTGCTGCGCAACCTCGGTCTTGACGACGCGGTGGACGGCGGGCTCATCGAGGCGCTGAACAAGATCGACCTGCTGCCGGCGCCGGCGCGGGCGGCGCTGTGCCAGCAGGCCCAGCGCCAGGCACGGGTCATTCCGCTCTCGGCGCTGACCGGCGAGGGCGCCGACAAGCTGCTCGCGACCATCGATGATGAACTAGCCGCCGCGCTGAGCATCTTGGAATTGCGCCTGGCGCACGCGGACGCGGCGCGCATCGCCTGGCTCTACGACCATGGCGAGGTGCTGGAAAGACGCGACGACGAGAACTTCTCCTACCTGAAGGTCCGATTGCATCCCGCCGATCTCGGCCGCTTCGAGCGGCTGACGCGGGACGCTTGAACGCTTAGCGGCGGCGAACCGGCGCGCGGGGTTTAGCGGGCACACGGGCGGGGACAGTTTGCCCCGCAAGCCGGCGCATCAGCGCCAGTTGCTGCGCCATGCAGCGTTTCAACTCGTACTTGGCGATGATGTTCTGGCGCGCCCGCTTGCGCAGCGTCGCCATGCGGTCGGGCGCGTCCAGCACGCGGTCGACCGCGTCGGCGATCGATTCCGGCGAGAAGAAATCGACCAGCAGGCCGTTTTCGCCGTCGCGGATGACCTCCGTCACGGGCGCGGTGTCGGAACCGGCCACGAGGCACCCGGCCGACATCGCCTCCAGCATCGACCAGGACAGGACGAACGGCAGGGTCAGGTAAACGTGGACCGAGGAGACCTGCAGCACCCTGATGAACTCCTCGTAAGGCACCCGCCCCAGGAAATGCAGCCGCGAGCGGTCGATATCGACCTCGGACAGCATCTTCTCGCGATAGCTGCGGCCGTCCGGCAGCTTGGCGCCGTAGCTGACCTCGTCGCCGCCGACGACGATGAAACGGACCTTGGGCCGGCGGCGCGCTATGATGGCGGCGGCTTGCATGAAGCTGGGAAAGCCCCGGTAGGGCTCGAGATTTCGCGCCACGTAGGTCACCACCTCGTCGGCCCGCGTCAGCGTGCCGGCGCCCGGCAACGCGAAGGCGGCGTCCGCCTTGGGTATCGCCAGGTCGGTGCGGATGCCGTCATGAATCACCGAAATCTTGCTCAGGAACTGCGGCGGGTGCTGCTGCCACTGCCAGCGGGTCGGCACGATGCCGTGGTCGCAGGCCTCGAGCGTGACGAGCAGCGAGGCGTTGCGCGTGCGCACGCGGCACAGCGTGTCGAGGCTGGGCTTGTTTTTCGGGTCGAAGCCCACGTCGGAGCCGGCCGAGCGATAAAAGAACTCGCAGTAAGACAGCAAGGGCGCTTTCGGAAAGATGTCCTTGATATAGAGCGTCTCGCCCCAACCGGGGTGGGCGCACACGATGTCGGGCCGAAATCCGGACGACCGCAGTTTGACCAGGATTTCCGCCACCGCCTGGCCGTGCAGGATGTGGTTCTCGAATTCGCGGATGTAGTGGTGGATGTCCTTGGTCGGTTCCCGTTTCGGCTTGTAGGTCAGCACCCGCACGCCGGGGATATTGGCGTCGCCGCGCTTGGCGACGGCCACCACCTGATTCTCGGGCGCGGCGCCGAAATGCGCCGCCAGGTACCGGTATTGGGCCGGAAAATTCTGATGGGCGAACAGGATCTTCATGCCGCGCTTGCCAGGGTGGAAATCGGTCCGGTGTGTCAGGGAATTTCGGTGGGCGGGGGTTCCATGGCGGTCCGACGCAATCTAACAGCGAACGCGCCGGCCCGTCATTCGCCTTGAAGTCGAACCCCTGGTCGCTTCGCCCCGCCCTCTATACGATGCCTGCATCATACCCGGCAGGAGCGTTCGACATGGCGATTCGGAAGCTGGCGTTTCTCGGGCTCGGCGTCATGGGCTTTCCGATGGCCGGCCACCTCAAGGCGGCCGGCCACGAGGTGACCGTCTACAACCGCACTGCGGCCAAGGCCGAGGCCTGGGTGACGAAGCACGGCGGACGGGCGGCGCCGACGCCCGCGGAAGCGGCGCGGGGCGCCGAGATCGTGTTCTCCTGTGTCGGAAACGACGACGACCTGCGCGCCGTCTTGTTCGGACAGGTGGGCGCGCTAGCCGGCATCGGGAAGGGGGCGATCCTGGTGGATCACACCACCGCCTCGGCAAGGATCGCGGGCGAGGTCGCGGCGGCGACCGGCAAGCAAGGCAATGCGTTCCTGGATGCGCCGGTCTCGGGCGGCCAGGCGGGCGCCGAGCAGGCCCGCCTCACGGTCATGGTCGGAGGAGAGCAGGCGACCTTCGAGCGAGCCAAGCCGGTTATCGACGCCTATGCCCGCACTTGTGTCCTGATGGGACCGGTCGGCTCGGGCCAGCTCGCCAAGATGGTGAACCAGATCTGCATCGCCGGTCTGCTGCAGGGCCTCTCCGAGGGCCTCAACTTCGCCGGCAAGGCCGGGCTCGATGGCAGGAAGCTGGTCGAGGTGATCTCCAAGGGCGCCGCGCAGTCGTGGCAAATGGACAACCGGGCGCTCACCATGCTCGACGGCAAGTTCGACTTCGGCTTTGCGGTCAACTGGATGCGCAAGGACTTGGGGATTTGCCTGGACGAGGCGAACCGAAACGGAGCACGTTTGCCGGTAGCGGCCCTGGTAAATCAGTTCTACGCCCAGGTGCAGGCGCGCGGCGGCGGGCGATGGGACACCTCGAGCCTTATCCATCTCCTTGCGAACGACTAGGGCGCTGCGCGGCCCCGTTTTCGTCCTCGGTCTTGACCCGCTGCCATAGCGCCTCCAGTTCGTCGAGGCCGGTGCCTCCCAGCTTGCGCCCTTGCCGGGCTAACAGCGCCTCGACCCGGCGGAATCGGCGCTCGAACTTGGCGTTGGCGTGGCGCAGGGCCGATTCGGGATCGACCTTGAGATGGCGCGCCAAGTTGATGCAAGTGAACAACAGGTCGCCGACCTCGTCGTGCAACCGGTGCTGCGCGCCGGCACCCGACAGCTCGTTGGCGATCTCCGACAACTCCTCGCCGATCTTCGGCAGTACCTCGGCCGGTTGGCGCCAGTCGAAGCCGACCCGGGCCGCGCGCTGCTGCAGTTTCATGGCTCGGATTAGGGCAGGCAGCCCCGCCGCCACCCCATCGAGGGCACCGGCGTCGCCGGCCGCCGCTCTCTCGGCGGCCTTGCGTTCCTCCCAGGCCGCGGTCTGCGCTTCGGCCGTCCCAATTCGTTCCTGGCCGAACACATGAGGATGTCTTTCTATCATCTTGTCTGAAATAGATTTTGCGACTGCGTTGAAATCGAAAATCCCGGCTTCGCGCGCCATCTGGGCGTGAAACACCACCTGCAGCAGCAGGTCGCCCAACTCGCTCTTGAGCGCGGTCATGTCGTTGCGCTCGACGGCGTCGGCGACTTCGTAGGCCTCCTCGATGGTAAAGGGCGCGATGGTGGCGAAGCTCTGCGCCACGTCCCAGGGGCAGCCGCCGGCAGGGTCGCGCAGCCGCGCCATGATCTCCAGCAGGCGTTCCATCGGGCGCTCCGTCATGGCACGAAGGCGATGCCGCGGGCGTTGTACTTCGACCTGAGCCTTATGAACTGACCGGCTTCGACCTCGATCGGGGCGGGGAGGGGGAACAGCACCTGCCGCCAAGCCGAGGGAGTCATGCGGCCGGTCGGCCGGTTTTCCATGATCGTGTCCCGGTCGAGGTAGAGACGATTCCATTGCAGGACACCGACGCAGCGCCCAGGCCGCGTGACCCTGTAGCTCAGGGACGTTTCCTGCGTCGCCAATGCCTCGGCAGTCAGATCGAATCGGAACGCTTCCACGTCATCGCTCAGGTCCTCGAAATCGGTGCGGTCCAACTTGAACGGCAGCGTGCCAGGGACGAAGCGGTTGAACGCGCTAAGGTCGAACCCCTGGACGGTTGCCACCGACACGAGCTCAGCGAGCGTCTTGCCGCCCACGAGCCGGGTCATGGCCGAGACGGCATAGGGGATCATGGCCGCGCCGGGCTTCAATAAATTGGCGCGGGCGTGGGCCGTAAAGCCCAGCACGCCCTCGGCCAGCAGCGTGTCGCTCAGGACCTCCGAGATCAGCAGGTCGGCCCGGTCGGGCAGATCGACCCCGACCACGAGCTCGGTCGATGGCTTCGCAATCACCGCGATACGATCCGCGTAGCCGTTGATCCGTATGATCTCGTTCGCCGCCTCGGCGATGACCTCCACCCTCTCGCAGGTGGTGACGCGCCGGGCGCCCGCGCGTGCCGCCATGAGCGCCAGCAGGCCGGCGCCCGTGCCGATCTCCAGCACATGGCTGTCCGGCCGGACGGCCTTGCGAATGGCCCGGTCGTAAGCTTGGGCGCGATCGACATCGTTCATCATCGCGAAATGCCACGGATTGACGGTTTCCGTGTAGAACTTGCGCAGCCAAATCTCGGCATCGAGGTCGCCTGGTTGCAGCGCCAGCGCCCGGCGCAAGGCCCGGATCGCGCGATCCATGGCGTTCATCTTGCGGTAAATCAGCGCCGCCGCCGTCAGTGTGCCGTGGTCCAGCGCCATCGCCGCCACGCGGTCGAGCTCGGCCATGGCGCGGTCGCGCTGCTTGCTCCGCCGCAACAGCTCGGCCAGCGCAAGGCGCAGCGAGGCCGATTCAGGGTCCGTGGCAAGAGCCCGGATGAGCGCGGCGATGCCCGCTTTGTGGTCCGGGCGTTGTCCGGCAGCCTTGCAGAAGTGCTGCACCGCGAGGGCAGCATCACCGCGGCCCGCCGCCGCGATACCGCGCAGCAACTCAACCGCCGGGTCGGCCGGCGGCCCTGGCTGTAGAACGGCGTCGGCTTCCGCGTAGCGCCCGGCGTCCAACAACCTCGAGGCCTCGTGCTGCAGGCGGTCGGTCTCGCTCATCGTTGACGCTTTAGACGAGGGGCCCGGAAGGCGCAACGGGAACGGCCGATGACGGGGGATCTGGGTATAGTGTTTTGCGCATAATGTATATTATGGAAAATTACGAACATCGTACCGGAACCTGCTCAAACGACTGAAATTTTCTGCCCAATTGGTTGACATGCAACGGATTTTCCACATTGCGAGGGGCCATCGCGCGATGTAGATTTTCGCGATGATGGAACGCTCCCTGTTGACTTCCCTCGACGCCCGCTCCGCACAGGCCTTCGGCGAATTCTATCGCGATCTTAGCCGGGAACTGCTCGACCGCGCCGCCGACCTCGCCGCCGAACAAGCCCAACGCGCCGCGCTGCGCGCCCGCCGCGACGAGGCCCTCGCCGTCTGGCGCGCCGTCGAGCACTGGCGCGAGCAAGGCCTGGTACTCGCCGACGCCGTCGACGCGACGGCCCGGCGGCTCGACCGCGCCCCCGCCGAGCTGTTCTCCGCCTGGTGCGAGGTCGGCCGCCGCGAGGCAACGGCGCGCCGGCACCGGCGCAACTTCGCCATCGTGCGCCTGGCGGCGCGCGGCTGGACCGACGCCGAGATCGGCCGCCGAACGAGCTTGCACCCGAAGACCGTGAACCGCATCATCGGGCGCGCCATCCGCACCGCGCACGGCCACGCGGCGGCCGTGGTGTCGAAGGCCACCGCAATAGCGCGATGACAAGCCCATGAGCGTCCTGAACTTTGTCGCCCTCTCCAGCTTCCTCGCCATCCCCTTCTTGATCGGCCTGATCGAACCTTGGTAAGGCACCGCGTCCCATGCGCTTTCATCGCTTTATGGTTGCCGTGCTGCTCACCGCCCTCACCGCCTGCGCGACGCCCGCCAGCGTGCGCGAGCATGCGCCGAGCGCCATCGTGTCGCTCGGCGATGATTGGAATAAGGCCGCGTTATGCGCGGTTCGCAAACTCGACGCGGTTTTTTCCTCCAACCAGCTTCGGCAGTATCCGGCCGAGGGCTACGCCGAGATCATCGTGTCGTCGTCGCTCAGCCCAAGCGAGACGATCCTGGTCGTTGACATCCGTGATGCCTCACCAGCTCACGCTGTCGCGCGCATCCATGCCTCAGAGGGCCTCGTGTTCCGCCAGATGGCCGTCGACCAGGCCGCGGCGGCGATCCGCCTTTGCAACGGTTCGTGACGCCGCCGGATTGGCTGGCAGCCTGGATAGTCTCCCGCACCTCCCCCTACTCGCACCACCCCTCCCGCTTGCCGCCGTCGTAGGGCCGCGCCAACCCCTCGGCGATCATCGCCGCGCCGAGATCGCGCCCGTCGGCAAGCTGGACCCGCGCGTCGATGCGCCCCGCATACTCGTCGGCGCGCAGCTCGCTAAGCCGCACCGCGCCCGCGTTCGTCGGGTCCACTGCTTCATCCTAAATCGCAACCGTATCGTCTAACGCCACTGATAAACCATCGTAGGCCGGTTCAACGCCTGGCGGGCAGCGGCGCGCGATTTCGTCGTAATCAACACTGTGGTTGAGGTGCGTCAAGATGGCGTGCTTCGGCTTCACCCGCTCGATCCAGG